>JAXHMJ010000003.1:0-300000 GCA_034521575.1 candidate division KSB1 bacterium | reverse complement strand
ATTCTCAGTACAGATAGGGTTTGCTCCTCCCACACCTTGTGAATTTTTTTGCATTATATTAAACATTAAAGCATACATACCATAATACCGTCTATCAGAATTATCAGGCGGATGACCTAGACCCAATTGATGACCATACTCATGAGCAATGGACCACTCAAGCA
Source organism: candidate division KSB1 bacterium (assembly GCA_034521575.1). Taxonomy (NCBI): domain Bacteria; kingdom Pseudomonadati; species Candidatus Zhuqueibacterota bacterium. Next base: position 299,836 of record JAXHMJ010000003.1, on the reverse strand, counting down.
TATCTTTATCTTCAAATGCTTGGGTAGTACCTGGTCCTGTGTAATGTGGAAAGGTATGGCCTCCTAGAGTTGAAACCGCAGAATGATGTGTAAATATGTCGGGACTTAAATTGACAAAAACTATGTCAACATTATTAAAAGCAGTAGGATCATCATTATATACTTTCCAAAATATCTCCGTATTAAGATCAGCCAAGCCCTGAGTACCAGTACAGTAATCTTTAAAACAACATTCGTAATAAGATCGATTATGATCAGCTATATAGCATTTATTCTCATTAGGTGAAGGTCTGATAGCGGTATTCAAATGTACATGATGTTGATTGTAAGACATTTCTTCAAAAAAATTCTGAATAGAGGCTTCAATATCAGAACAGTAATTTGGAAGTTCATGCTTATCCGGATGATTTGGAAAGGAAACATATATATTCAATGCATATACATTCGATGTTGTTGGTGGAATAGATTGACTTGAACCTAACTTTGATAATCCATCCTGATAGTGAACACATCTTGCCTGTTCAGTTGCAAAAGTAGAAGGGACTATAAACAGAATCAGCATCCATCCTATCATAGTGATTTTAATTGTCTGAATCATCATTGCTATATCCTCCATTTTAACTATTTTGTTACAATGAGTTTACGAGATTCTAAAAATTTTCCAACAGCCAATTTATATATATAGACACCGCTACTCACCTCCTTTCCGGATTTGTTTTTCCCATCCCATACAACAGAATAATTCCCCGCTCTCTGTTTATTATCAAATAGTTTAATAACCTCCTTTCCTGTGAGATCAAAAATTGTTAATCGGATATCTTGTGGGATTTTTATGTTTAATGAAAATTTAATTGTAGTATTTATATTAAAGGGATTGGGATAATTTAACAGTTCACCAACAAAGGGAATTTCTTCGACAGTTTCCACATTTGTAATGGTTGTATCTCCATACATCGCTCCATTGACGCAGGCACCTTTCAATATTGCTCCTTCTCCCTCTGATATACGCCGAACAAGTCCAACATCAGGGGCGAGAACATCTCTGAAATCTGTATGAATTTCTTCAATTAAAGTATTATAATAATAACAATGTTCAAATAATCCTGCAGGTGTATGTATGACCACACCCGTATCCATTAATGTATATTTATATGTAAAGTCATTAAAATGATAATGCCAAACAGCGCCTTGAGGAACATTTAACTTGTAAACAATGTGTTCATCTTGAGGTGTATAGCTTTTTATCCATACCTGGTTTAAAGAATCTTTACGATAATATTCAAAATGTGTCTCCTCTCCCCAGGGAGAGCCAATTGTTCGTACATAAAAGCAATAGTAATCTTTATCATTCATACTAACTGTATCTGTAATTTCATATATATCGTATCCATTAATATCTGTACGTTCATAAATCCAACGGTTTCCGATTTCTAATGGAAAATAGTCTTGACCATACGTGGTTTTACACAAAACAAAAAAAATGAAAGTGAAACTATATCTGATGATAGCTTTTTTCTTTGAACTCGTAAATACCACTAATCCTCTGAGCAAATATAGAAATTTATTATAGTTATTCATTGTTTATCAGCCTCCATCAGAATGAAAAGAAACGCACAACACATTCGAATATTCATGATTCATCCTCCCTATTTGATTAATATGGTTTTAACCCATTCCATTTCCCCGCCTGACAGTGTTATACGGCAAAGATACACTCCGGCGGGTACCGGATTTCCTTGATTATTTGTTCCGTTCCAGACCAGTGTATTGTTTTCGTTCCCGCCCGGCTGAGTAAATCTTTTGACCTCCTTTCCTGTTATATTATAAATAATGATGTTTGAAAATCTCCCGGACATTGTCTGCAAAATCACCCTGGAATTAAACGGATTCGGGTAAACCCGGCAGCGATCTATCTTCTGTGTTTGTGTTGGCTGGTACTGCACACGATTGGTCAGCCGGATTGATCGGTATATCTCCTCGGATCGAATAGAATCCCCATGGTCATAAATACGCGCAAAATATAATTCCCGGCCGTCAGAGGAGAGGCAGGGCGCCATTTCTGCCTGCTCCGTATTGACCGGGGGGCCGACCGGTTCCGGCGCGCTCCATTTTTCCCCATCCCAGCTGGAATAAATAATATCCCGCCCCCAGTCAACATGATAATCAGCTCTGAACCAAATGGTTTTTCCATCTGACGAAATAAAAGGGTAGCTTTCCCAAGAGCGATTTCCATCATAATAATCAAAAAATAAGGTCGGAAATGACCAGCCCGTATCGGTCTTGACCGAATACATGAGATCCGGGGGATACACGGTTTCCCAGTAATGCGGCCCTTCAAAAACCAGAGTATCCCCGCCGCTGGAAATACAGCAGCCAAACTCCATGCCCGGCGTATTGATGGGCGGACCGATATTCTGCGGTCTGCCCCATTGCCCCTCTTTACACTCCGAGTAAAAAATATCCCAACTGTTATACGTGGTCCAGCGTACAAAGTACAGAGTCCGATTGTCCGCAGTCAGAGAAGGTGAATGCTCGGACGCCGAGGTGTTGATATAATCCGGCAGGGATTGTACAGCTCCCCATTTATCTCCGTTTCGTTTACAGTAAAAAATGTCCGTGGTACCGCCAACATAACTCGTGAAATACAACATCGAGTCATCCCTCGTAAGAAACGGGTGGCTGCGTGTATGTCGGCCGTCATTGATGGGGGGACCCAGTTTGACAGGTTCACTCCAGCCCTGAGCGCACAATGAATGGGCTTGAATCACAATATAAACCGCACAACAAATCATGAAAATCGGTTTCATGGGCATCTCCGTGGTTTATAGTTTATTAAAAATCCAGAGTCTGAAACTCCATTATGTTTCACCAAGATGGTCACGTTTATCCTGAGAAATGAACATCTTTGTGAAAAACAAATTCTCTCTCACGATCAATACTGTTGTCGCCGATCCGATTAAACAAAATTGACGTCCCCTGTGCTCTTTTTGTTTAAAGTATACCAAGGAATCTAGCTTTGTTCTGTAGTCAATTAACTGCTGTATTTCAACCAAAAAAGCGTTTACCGATTTTTCATTTTTATCACCGAGATCTATCGGTTTTTGAAACGTAATGATGTCTGGTGTTCCAATGGATTCATTCCAGTTTACCTGAATATTGTTTTGATATTTGGCTCTTAATACGTCCAGCGCAGACAATTGCGCTGTTTCAATATTACCCTTGGAAAATACAATACCAGTAAATATTAACAGTAATATTAAAGCTACCTGGATTTTTGTTTTCATTTTATACCCCTTTTTCATGTTACTTTTTGGTTTTATCTACAATGTGCTGTTGAAAATACGACAGACATAGGCTGGGACCACCTCCTTTTACTTGCATTTTGTTTATTATTAAAGTAGCAAACAAAAAGGGCACACTGACCTGGGTAATGCTCTGAAATCACCTTGCCAGGATGATTCATTTGTTTGCACGTTCAAGACGGTGCTCGCAACACCGCTTTTTAATCAAAAACTACCAATCCGCTATTCTCGCATTTTCCGCCAACAGCATCAAATGACTCCCGTCAGAATTTATTCTATATATGGATGATTCTCTATTGTTAACCGCAGTGAAAACAATATACTTTTCATCCGGTGACCATCTTGGATAATTGTATATGATATTTTCAGGAGTTCTTACAACTTTAATTCGGTTAGAGTCCAGGTCAAGTATTGTGATTGAGCCTTGACTTTCTTCCATTCTCAACATATAAACAAGCTTTGTGCCGGTCGGTGATACGGATGCTGTATAACTACTGCCGTTCAGCGTGTTCGTGATCCTGATAACATTTGAACCATCTCTGTTCATTTTGTAAATATCATAATAATGTTTGCCTTTAATATTATGCCGGTTGCTGGCAAAATAAATATCCTCTCCGTCAGGTGTAAAGCATGGCGGACCAATATCTTCAAGGCTATCTGAAGTAACTCGGCAAATATTTAGAGTTGTACTATTTATCAAATAAATAAATCCAAACATGAGCCCCAATTCCGCGGCAGGCCAAAAAACAAAAGCAATATCAATCCCATTCGGATGCCACGCCATATATGCTCCCCATACCAGTGGTTTTCGATTGCCCCCGTCTGCATCCATTACAACTATTTGGAGTCCCGCTGTGGTTGAGCCTTGTTCTGTATTACATACTATTTTTGTCCCGTCGGGTGACCATCTTCCAAAGCTGTGCCACCATTGACCGCTGGACATTTGCTGAATGCCTGAACCATCCGGATTCATGGTATACAGCTGATCCTTGCCCGAACGGTTGGACGTGAATAATATCTTGTTGTGCCCGGCGTTCCCATTGTAGATCAGGGGGCTTTTATCCATTGAACAGTTACAGAACAAGATGACAATTGAAAACAAATATCGGATTTTTATTTTATGTTTTGCAATCAAAGCCCTCGTTATTCACACCAATCACAAGATGTTACTGAATTGTCATCGATTACTTTATGCAAGTTTGTCCCGTTTCGATTGATCATGTACAAGTTCCATATCTGTGGGCTATTATGACTAATTGCTAAAAAAATAATTTTTTTCTCATCCGGTGACCATGCTGGATAAACATACCCCATATCAGATGAGTTGTTTGTAATTTGTCTCAGATTTGATCCATCACTACTTATTTCGTATATATCGTTTGATTTTTTAGAATAGTCTTTCATAGAAAAGGCTATTTTATCGCCCGAGGGAGAAAATGTCGGATGAATTGCTCCAGATGGGCCACAATACTTTGGATTATTGAATTCCGGATAATTTAAGACAATAATTTTCATTTGAGAATCCAATTCTGTTGAAAAAGCTATTTTGGTACCATCTGGTGATATGCTGCGATGTCCCGCATAATTTTCTGATAGTATAACTACATCTGTTCCATCTGGTTTTATACCGTATAATTTAATATCAATGTAATTATATATATAAAGTATCAAATTTCCATTCGGTTGCCATGTCATCAAAGACCCATGCCCCAAAAGTTTTCGATTGCCCCCCGTCTGCATCCATTACAACCATTTGGAGTCCCGCTGTGGTTGAGCCTTGTTCTGTATTACATACTATTTTTGTCCCGTCGGGTGACCATCTTGCAAAGCTGTGCCACCATTGACCGCTGGACATTTGCTGAATGCCGGAACCATCCGGATTCACTGGTATCAGCTGATCCTTGCCTGAACGGTTGGACGTGAATAATATCTTGTTGTGCCCGGCATTCCCATCGTAGATCAGGGGGCTTTTATCCGTTGAACAGTTACAGAACAAGATGACAATCAAAAACAAATATCGGATTTTCATTTTATGTTTTGCAATCATAAAGCCCTCGTTATTCACACCAATCACAAGATGTCACTGAATTGTCATCGATTACTTTATGCAAGTTTGTCCCGTCTCGATTGATCATGTACAAGTTCCATATCTTTGGGTTGCCGATTGAATATGCCAGGAAGATAATTTTTTGACCATCAGGTGACCATTGTGGTTGTATATAAGGCATATTTGATGAATTATTGGTAATTCTTTGAAGATTCGAGCCGTCCCGTTTTATAATAAATAGATTATCATTTGGAATGGATTCTTCTTCTCTCTTTGAAAATATCAAGTATGCACTATCCGGTGACCAATTAAAATCATTTCCAACCACTTGAAGTTTCTGTATTTTCGTCATCTCTGGAAAATTTGCGATATTAACTTTCGGCTCAGGAGGATTTCCTATATAATCAGGTTCGACGAATAGTAACGATTGGCCACTTGGTGAAAAAATGGGACTGCCACCCCTCCATATCAATAGGTAATCGCTTTCTTTTAAAATCTTGTAAATTTATTGAATACAAATAAATACCATATATTCCAATTTCCAGAGAAGGTGCAAAGGAAAAAACAATAACATTACCATCGGGATGCCAAGCCATTTGGTTTCCATATCCCAGTAGTTTTCGATTGCTCCCGTCTGCATCCATGACGACCATTTGGAACCCGGCTGTGGTTGTGCCTTCTTCTGTATTACATACTATTTTTGTCCCGTCGGGTGACCATCTTGCAAAGCTGTGCCACCATTGACCGCTGGACATTTGCTGAATGCCTGAACCATCCGGATTCACGGTATACAACTGATCCTTGCCTGAACGGTTGGACGTGAATAATATCTTGTTGTGTCCTGTGTTCCCATTGTAGATCAGGGGGCTTTTATCCATTGAACAGTTAAAAAAGATGACCATAACCAGGTACAAAACCAACACTAAAAACCTTGCATATTCAACATTTTTTGGTGTATTCTCAGCTTTTGACGGGAAATCCACTATTGTCACTCTACTATAAAGAGAATGAATTATTAAGCTTTTAAAAATGTAAATTATTTTCATGTTTAATAATCCGGGTTTTTATATGCTAACTCCACATCATGTCAAAGTCAAAATGCATCATTTTTTATACCTTTGCGCATCTCAAAAGATTTCAATTATCACCTATCCGATTAAACAAAAGGAAAACTCCGCATCCGAAAGGTGTTCTGTGCCGTGAATTTCGCGGTTCCGTGGTATTTCCTTTTCCTCTCTGACACCGCCCCGTCACGCTGCGCAAACCATTGATGCATTCGGCGTCAGATGCTTCTCCCGACCCTCAATACCACCGACCCTCTGCAACTTTACAACCTAAACTATTAAAAGTCAAGCATTATTTTGATTGAATTGACCCGTTTGGCGTTTTGTGCTGAAAGACAAGTTCGAGCAACAGGAGTCGCGGGGTGTATAAAATGATGCCCGTGAATAGAAAAAACAAAGCATCATTACAAAACAGACAAGTTCCGGGCCAAAGATTTTGCATTGTTTTTAAATGGTTTAGTGGAAACCCGATCTCGAACCCTGCGAAAATGATTCGCAGCCGGTGAAAATATTTCGCGGGGTGTATTTTGCCATGCAGACCGTGAACTCAAAGTTTGGCTGCCCGTCAGAATCCATCTTTTGTCGTACAACTGTTTTTGTTGTGCGACAAATGAAAGGGGCAGGGCATGGCCTGGTGCCTTTTATTTTATTGTGCCGCGACCACTCGTCGCACAATGTGGGAATTGTACGACGAGGTCGGTAATTTTGGAGTGCAGAGTCCGCGATGCTGCCGTTCAGGGCGGACACTGGGAATTAGGTTGTCCGTCACAATAGGTGCCGGCCCTACACCAATCTCTACTGCAAGGCTGTTTCCTGAAAACTCGCGGATATTTCACTCCAAAATGATCATGAAAGCATCTGCTGGCCGGTGTGTTGGATTGGAGGTGGAACCTCCCGGCTTTTTGTCGCGCCGGGGTGGAACCCCGACGCGATCCTTAAATTCAGGATCGAGGATCCGTTCCAGGATCGTGCGGGGGTTCTACCCCCGTCACGCTATATAGCAGAGGGTTCTACCCTCTGACCTGATCCACGCAGTTTCAGGAGGTAGAACCTCCGACTAACCTGCATGACAAAGTGAAACTCCGAAACGAAACAAAGTTTCGTGAGCAATGACGCACTAAAATGATATTTTGGTACGAGTGGGTGTAGAGATGGTTACCAGACAGGATTGTCCGGATCAACAGGATTGATATTGAATTAAAGGCTCATATCATAATATCCTGTAAATCCCGAATATCCTGTGATCCGGTCCGATGAGAGACTGCGGGGCAGAAAACATCAAGTATGGTATAGTGAAGAATACCGGCACGTCAAGAAAACAGAGGGGGTAGCGGAAGACAGGCAGCCGAGCGGCCGGCCTGCGTTGTTCAGCAGGACGGCAAACCGGCTGTCAAGTGTTTCCGGTATGGGGTTTGTTTGATCTATTGAAAAAATACTATATTATCACTTTGCAGATGCCGGTTTAGTGAGGCGGTGCCCGCCCCCTGTCCTACTTTACTATCGGCAACATTATTACAGGGCGGGCAGCCTGGCTGCAGCGAAGGGGAGACCTCCCCCTCAAGAAGATAAACCAGTCAACACCTTTGTACATGCCGAAAAGGGCAAAAAATACGAGTCATGTATTTTCAGGATTGTGCCGCGACCACTCATTGCACGTCTGAAGAGCCGTACGATGAAGTCAAGTTTTGCATGGCAATATCCGGGATGTTGCCGAACGGCGGGATGGGTAGGGGGCAGGATAACAGGATCGTCCGGATTGACAGAATCAAAAGCCAAAGCAGGAATCCTGAAAATAAAAACATCAATGCCTCAATCATACCGAGGCATCATGACGCTTTGTTTTGAATTGTGCCACGACCCTTCGTCGCAAAGCACTGGCGAATGTATTCTGTCCGGGAATACGGGCACTGGACACAAAGTGTCCGGGCTGCATTCCGTCAGAGACTGACGGAACGATGGAATCCTGTCAATCCTGAATATCCTGTAATCCGGTCCAATGAGAGATTTAGATCAGTCCGCCCTCTCCCATGTGCCGCACAACAGGCAAGCTGTAAAACAAAAACAGCACCCCGAGCGTTCACCGGGATGCTGTTCTCATTCCATAATCTATAACTGATCACTCGGCATAAAAATCACTCATAATCCACAGCCAGCGGCTGGAGGGGTGCACCCAAATTTCTTTCCAGTTGTAACAGTTTTCCGTCGGCCAATAGGGTTCATCGCGGTTGAAATGTGTCTGTACACCCACGGGCAGTCCGCCGACGATATCGCCGCTCATGGCGCTGTACTGGGAGGCGAATCGATAGCCTTCGCCGTACATCAGGCTTTGATTGAACGGATTGCGTCCCAGCACCCACTGCAGCTGATGATAACCCAGGACCATCAGATCGCGATCGTTCAGATATCGGCCGATCCGCACCAGGCCTTTGGTCTGGGAGATACTCGTCCCGCAATTGCCGCGAAAGGTTTTCCACACCGGAAACCGTTTCAGATAATAATGCGGGTCCAGTTTGACACCGTTTTTGATTTGTTCTTTCTCGACTTTATCTTCGGCGGTGCGCAGGTCATAGATCCCGGCCGGGATCATGAAATACGGATCGGTGTACACGGAAATCTGTTTGTAATACTCTGCGTACATGCGAACAGCGGACTCCCAGTTTTCCGCGTTCGGGGATTCCGGAAACAGTTCAAGCAGGCGCACCAGTCCCATTACCGATTCCTGTTCGTGTCCGCGGTGCGCGTAATGCAGAATCTCCTGCTGTGTGGAGTCCCGATAAAAGAAACCTTTGAATTGCGCGCCTTTTGACAACGGTTCGCTCTGCTGACACGCCAGGATATAATCGGCGTATTCTGCAGCCGCGTCTTTATACGGCTCTTCCCCGGTCGCCTCATAAAGAGTTAATGACGCATTCAGGGCGGCTGCGGCCACATCGATATTGAAATAGCGGTGGCGCTGCCGTGCAAACCGCCAGTCCTCGCGGGCGCACTGCAGGGCGTAATCCGCCTTGAACGCATCCGTGTCCTGCAGCGCCATGCCGGCCATGGCTTCGGTCTTGGCAGCGACAAAATTGTCATAGGAACTATGGCGGGCGCGCATCGACACGTCATCCACATTACCCAGAATACCGTCGGTCCAGAAATCCATGGTGGCCCAGGTACAGCGGTAGCCGTTTCCAAAGCGGGTTTTCAATACCCAGTCCAGTCCCCATTCCGCTTCCTGTTTCAGTCGCTGCGACAAGTCCGGCTCTGGATACGTTTCCGCCAGCCTGAGCATGGCATAGACAGCCTCGGAGGTATTGGTCAGGCCCTGGGACAAATCTCCGGCATCGTGCCAGCCGCCATTGATCATAATCGTGCTGTCGCCGTGCGTACAGGTCCAGTCGCGGTGATTCTCGTTGTGAATACCGGGCACCTCGGTGCCGCAGCGCTGACAGTAAAAATGATTGATGCTCTTGACAATGGTGCTGCGGTACAGGTCATCAAAGGAAGCGATCCTGAACGGCCGGGTTTGCAGAGTTCCGGCGCTGAGCACATAGGTTCCGGGCGCATTGATTTCACTGAAATCCAGCACCTGGAACCGGCCCAGCGGTGTTTTCCGGATGTCGATGCGTTTTTCCAGCACCGTTGCGCCGGTTTTCACGTTCAGCAGCGAGAACTGTTTTGCGTCAACATCCGATACCAGCGCGGTTTTCGGGAAATCAAGCGCATAGCCGACATGGCTGTAGGCGATCTGTCCCGGCGCCACATTCCAGCCTTCATAGTGATCGGGCTCGACTTTTTCCAGATTCATCTCGTCAAAATAATACGCCGCCGTATCGGTCGCGCCGGGCTCATTGCCCTGCAGCCGATAGCGCAGTTCAACGGCCGTGACCTGGTCGCGGCCCAGATGCTCGATTTCCCAGTACACCTCGTTCCATTTGCCGTTTTCCAGCAGCACATAGTTTAAACCGTTGCGGTCATAGGGTCCCGGCACTTTTTCTTCGCCGTCATTGTGAAACACCAGACTCAGCACCACCGTACGGAATCCGGGCAGATCCGGGTATACCTGAAAACTGATGCGGTTCCAGTCGCTCCAGTCCTGGTTGTCCACCGGATAAACGGCGCGGGCGGCGCCGAACGGCCGGCCATTTTCATCACCAGGCTCTTTACCTTTAGTGGGACAAGTCAACAGCAGCGAGGTTTCGCCCTTATTCACCTGATCTCTTGACAATCTGAGAGACCCGAATCCCTCGTGCCGCCATTCGTCCATGCTTTCCATGCCGGATAAAGACCGGGACTCGAGCACCGGTTTTTGCGCCCACAAATATTCCATGGTATTCGCAGGATCAAAACGCATAGGCATGTCCGGCAGGTCTCCGGCCGCGGCCAGCGCTGGTAAAAGCACGGACAGCATTAAAATACAACTGAATTGTTTCATAATGTCCTTCCTGGTTAGTCACTCATTATAACATGATCCATCCGGACGCTTATTTCGAATAATAATCCGCCCAGACGTGACCCGGATCCAGTTCCACAGCCTGTTTGAATTCCTGCTGTGCCTTGGCCATGTGTCCCAGACCTTTATAAGCCAGACCTGCTAAATAGTGATCGGCAGCCTTTTGCTGGTCGCGGGACAATCCGCCTTCAAACTGGCGGAAAAAGCGGTCGTCATCCTGCGACTGGGCGCGGGCCAGCAGATTTTCAAACAAATCTTTTGCCTTTTCGGTTTGTCCCCGTTTTTCCAGAGCCAGTCCGTGATAATACAGGTATTCCTGATCGCGGCCGCGTTTTTCGACCGCTACATTCAGACAATTTTGAAACGCTTCTTCGGCCTGATTCCCGTGACCGAGTTTCTCATGCGCCAGACCGGTCAGATAGTGAAACTGCGCCCAGCGGGAACGGCCCCAGCGGCCGACGGGATAGGCCATGGCGGTGGCAAAATCCTCGAGGGCGCGTTCATAGTCGCCGTTCCCGAAAAACTCCAGTCCGCGCAGGGTGTACGCGTTCAAATAGGTGTCCTGCATTTCACGTCCGCCCTCGAACTGCGGGAACTCGTTATTGAGCAGGATGTCCAGCGCCTCATTGTATTTGCCCACTTCAACCGAACGCGTGGCCAGTCGCAACAGGCTCTCGGTGCGTTCAGCGACGGTTTCTTTATTTTCCTTCAGCAGCGCGTATTTCTTTTGCGAGGACTCTTTATTCTTTTCGTACAATTCATCCATTTCAAACAACAATCGCGGATCGCTGCTGTTTGCGGCCACAGCCCGTTCCATGCTTTGCATGGCTTTTTGTACGTCGCCCTGAATCTTTTCATAGGCCAGAGCCAGATTGCGGTGTACGATATAGAACGAGTCATCCAGATCACGCGATTTTTCCCAATAGTCAACCGCTTTTTGCGGCTGATGCTCGTAAAACAGATTACCCAGATAATAGGGCGCCTTGGCATCCTGCGGATTGGATTGCATCGCCTCGTTGAGCACGTGCACGGATTCCCAGCGGAACGGAAAGCAGTAGCTGTGCGGCATGCGGGATGCTGTTTTGTAATAGTCCAGGGCTTTTTCAGATTCACCCCGTTTATCGGCGTAATACCCCAGATAATAATGCAGCATGGGAAAGGTCTCGCCTTTGGATTGCAGACGCCCGAGCACATCCGAGGCCTCGGCGTAAAATCCGGCATCGCCATAGGTCACCGCCAGCTCCAGATACGACTGCACCTGATCGCGCATGATCCCGGACAATTCCGTTAGACGCTCCCGCGCCGCGTCGGCTTGTCCGGCTGCTCTCAGATTCAAAACGCATTCATTGACGGCCTGATGATTCAGGACATCCATTTCCAGAATGGCTTTGCTCTGAGCCATAGCTTTTTCATGCTGTCCCAGTTTTCTCAAAATAATTGCCCGCAGGTTTAAGGCGCGCAAGTTATGGGTCTGAGTGGAAAGGGCCCGATTCACATGTTCCAGAGCGGTTTCGAATGTACCGCGCTGACAGTCGATTTCCGTTAGCTGATAATAAGCCGGGGTATGCCAGGCGGAACTCCAGGAGGCAGCGTAAAAGAGATCATAGGCTTTTTCCAAATCACCTTGTGCCTTGTGTACAAATCCCAGATAATACTGCGCTTCGCCGTCTATGGCGCGGGTATAGTTTCGGGTAATCCGGTCCACAGCGGTCTGCAGATACGACTCGGCCGCATCCCAATTGACATCCTTGATGGCCAGAATTCCGAGCTGGGTATTGACATTGTAATTGCCGGGATCGCGTTTCAGGGCTTCCTGGTAATAAGGCATGGGATCCACAGATGCATTGTAAAACTGGTTCAGACGCAGTCCGGTGAGATACAACTCTTCCACGCTTTCAATCTCCTCCGGTTCTGCCGGCGGCTCCAGCGGTTCCGGCATGGGCTCATCCGACTGCTTGTAATCAGCGGGTTTGTAGGTAAGCAGCACCTCCCCGTCAGCGCCGGTCAACGACACTGTCAAGTCATCCTCGGTCACGCCGGCCGGCAGATCGACATCGGCAGTGTAAGGGTCGGCCGGACTGATTCCGATGGATTGTTCAAACAGAATCTCTTTGTTTGCTCTCAGCTCCACCACCGCGTTGTCGTGCGGCGACGTGGTGTTGATACGCACGGCCGCGGTTTGATCTGAAACCTCGAAATTCAAGGCGCCGTTGCGGTTGGCGTATTTCAGTCCGCCCAGTTCGCGCACCGGGAACCAGATCATGGTCACATCTTTACCCTCATAGGGCTGCAGCCAGCTGTAATCCGGCTGATTGTCCGTATAGGCGCCGGCCATGAGTTCAATGTAATGACCGTCATTGTCGGTGAGTCCGGCATTGGCGCGGTCGCCGCCCGGATTGTTGCCCCAGGCCCAGAACTTCATGCCCGGTGAGGTGTGATGATTGCCGATCCACACCGTACCCGCTTCTTTGCCGTGGTCATAGCCGCCGAAATAGTCTTCCTGCGGGTCCCAGGAAAAAACGAAGACGGCACACCGATATTTTTCCACCAGCTGATATTCACACCCTCATAGTCATAGCGGTTATAGCGCCGATCCGCAACCGGCCAGGTGGTCATTTCGCGTTTGGCGTGCTGGGTGACATAGCGCACAGACGGCGGAAAAATCACCTGATAGGTGGTGTCCACATGCACGGATGGATTGGCCCAGAACAAAAAAGAATTGACAATCGGCGTGGGATTCATCGGACGAATGGTCATTTCCACCAGCGATGAATTCGGATGAATGGTATATCCGACGATCACGCGCATGCGGTGACGCCGGTCCGTATTGGCGATCCAGATGGTAGAGCTTGCCGTCATCATGATCAACCACCTTGTAATCCATAGGCTTGACCGTATTCGGACCGTGATGGTGCGGAAAGCCCCAGGCATTGGAACCGGAAATCCAGTACCCGAGCATACCGATCAGCGACGGTTTGATCACCTTGTTTTTGTAAAACCAGTTGTAATTGTTGGTCTTGTCCAGGGCCGAATAAATACGTCCGCCCAGCCCCGGCATGATATCCAGATCAATATATTCATTTCCAAATTCAACGATATGATACGACCGGTCCTCTTTGACCCCCGTCAGATTATCATTCATCGGATAGGGATACATCCGCCGCTGCACGCCCTGATGGGTGCCGCCCTCGTAAAAACGCGGCATGGGATTGGGCGGATTCACCAGATAGGTGGGGATGACCAGCGAGTCTTCCCGCACCGTAATGTCCGCCATGCCCGTGTTGAGCATCGGGTACAATGCAAGCAGGACAATAATCGTCGCAGTAGCTGTGATCCGGCTTTTAAAATCAGTTTTTGTTCTCATCTTGTACTCCTTATTAAATGTCTCAAACCACGGCTGTCCGGTTTCCTGTACCGTCAGTTATAACAGCCTGCGGCCAACAATTCTCAGTTTAGCGTTCGGTTTCTGTCAACCGATTTTCATTCTCCCGTCAACATCTCCTTTATTTTACATGAACCATCTTTCCGAGATCAGTAAATTGTCCCGTATTCGTTCGAACATCAAGTTTATAATAGTAAATGCCACTCGCCGCATCAGCCGTCCATTGAATACTGTGCAGACCGGCATGCTGCTGTCGATTCACCAGCGTTTCTACCGTTTCACCGAGCATATTCAGGACCGTAATCCTGACATGCGCATCCGAAGCGATTCGATATTCAATGGTGGTAGCGGCATTGAACGGATTGGGGTAATTCTGATAAAGTTTATGTCCGCGGACAATCTGTTCTTCTGTTTCAACACGTGTCGACCATTCGTGCAGACTGCAGGTCCCGGCCAGAGCGCGTCCCGCACTGCTGAGCACAAACCGGACGCTGTCATTCACAGACCAGGTTTGATCCGCCGGTAATTCAGCAACAATCCGATTACCGTTCACCGGATCCGGTGTGATGTGTTCAGTCTGCAAGGCCTGTGGATGATCGCCGGTAATTTCCAGAGCGACATCACAGTCGGATTCAAGATCTGCGGGGACGAACATCAATTCAATCAGAGCAGCCTCTGACTCTTCAGTGAGTTTCAGGTCGGCAATGAAATGCAAATTGGCATGCGACACGCCGGCAAGTCCGACGGTCGGCGCATACAATTCAGTCCACTGCTTTTGCGTGGTTTGTCCGATCTGCGCCGGTTCAAAGAATTCACGCGAATGACCGGCCCACAGTCGAATATACGGCCGGCGGCTCACCTGCGGCTGTGCAAAGGGATCGATATCCTGACTCGCCGGATATCCCCAGGCCCAGATTTTGATACCGGGCGTCACACGATTATCCGCCACCCGAATCAGTCCCTCGCCATTGTCCTGGTTGATCACACCCCAGTAATCGGCATTCGGGTCATCCCAGGGATAGGCAATGCCGTCATTCACCCAGTTTTCCCAGTCACGCAGGACGTTAAACGTATACATATTGCGTTCGCCGGCTATTGATTCCTCCTGACCGGCAATATCCGGATACCAGGGCGGAATTTTGACTTTGGATGCAGGAATGACGAGTTCCGCACCCCGAGTACAGCGCGGGGTTTGCGGATCTGATCCGGGCGCCAGAGTCAGACAGGTCCAGTATTCATAATCCAGCTCTATCGCGGCATCATTAGACACGATGACATCTGCCTTGAGAGAGCTGTGACCGCTGACCAGCGTTACTGTAAAATCGCAGGTTAATCCGGTCACACCATATTTCCACTTGCCGGTATTGATGTCATCCAGCGCCACACTGTCCCGCCAGGACATGCGCACGGAAACGCTGTCTTTAGTTTGTGCGATCACCTCAGCCGTCCAGGGCAGCAGCCAGGCTTTGCCGTGTTCCGGCTCCGGCAGCGTCGGGAATATGCCGCCGTAAACCATGAGCCATTTGTAGTAAAACCAGTCCTCTCCGATCCCGTACGGCGTGCCCACGGGATTCTGATACAGCTGCTCGTGTCCGGTCGGTTTGTAAATCATGGACAGGATGCGGCCGCCGTACCCGGGCACCAGGGTCACACGCAGATAATCATTTTCCAGGACCAGCCCCTGAAACGTGCGGCTGACCGTATCATAGGGGGTATCAGACCAGGATTCCATCATATTATCGTCTGTTAATTGATAATCAAAGGTATGCCAGACAATCGTCGTATCTCTCATGCTCACGGCTGCGGGCAGGCTCAGGGGGATTATCAGAATCAGTATCATCAAAAATGCTCTTGTCATAAAAAAATCCTCTCGAAATTGCGGTTGTCGAAAATTGTGTCCGCGCAACCGGCGCGGTATAATTTGCAGGTTCAATCCTGTCCAATACATGATACCAGCCTGTAACGGTTAATATCAACAAATCATTCGGTTTGGAACAGATCCGGATAGAGCGTACGCATCACCAGCTTGGGTTCCCGGTCCACGGTAAACAGGCCCCAGTGCTTTTCAGCGCCCAGGGGATTGTTCGGATCGCCTTTCCAGGGTTCGTCAAAAGCTTCGAACCAGAACGTGGTGATATTCATTTCAGATGCCCATCCCATTAACTGCCGATAGTATTGCAGTTGTTTTTTCTCACTGGCGCGTTCGCCAAACTCGGACGCCTCGCTTGCCCATCCCGCCTCTGCAATGACAATCGACTGTTCAGGCAGAGCGTTTTTGACCCTTGATAAATTTTCGATCGTATAGGACAATCCCTGGTCAATATCCTTTCCTTCCCACACCGGGTAGGTGTGCACCGCCAGAAAATTCACTTGCTCAGCCAGTTCTGCGCCCTGTTCCGCCCACCAGACATAGTTTTCAGCGACGGTCACAGGCTGGGCGATGGACTGTTTGACCTGTTTGACGTAGGAAATGACGGTATCGGTTTCCACCATATGATCATTCCAGGAGACCAGCGCTTCGTTGCCCACGTTTACCGCGACAACAACCTGATCATAGGCATCGGCCAATTGAATAGCCCGCTGAATTTCCCGCTTGTTCTTGCGTTTGTTTTCAGCCAAAACCGATTCGGGGATGGGTTCAGTCAGCCACGGACAGCCCTCGTGATTGCTGACCTCGGCGTCCAGCCAGATGCCCAGCATGACCTTGATGTCCAGATCATTTTCTTTGATCATTCTCAATACGGAGCGTGAGTTCTCCCCGGAATCGTACAAGCGCACGAGACGAAAATCCGTCTGCTTTAGCAAGTGCAGATCCTCCAGAATCTCCTCATCACCGGGATTCACGGCGCCGTCGCCGCGGTCCGGATGCTGTCCCCGCCGGAATCCGGAATAAGACACGGCTTTGGCGACATCCGCTATCAACTCTGTCTCGTCCTGTTTGAGAGAAACCGATGGAGGATCGGATGCCCTGCGGCAGGAGCCGAAGAAAAGGGAAATACCAACGAACACACTGAAAATATACAATATATTTTTTTTTGCTGTCATTTTTGCTCCTCAAATGAATTGTGAATATGTGTAAACATGTCTGTCCGGGAGATCAATCGTATCTTACAATACAACGCGTTATGAGGGCGAATTTGAATCATACACCCTCATAACCAGGCTCTCGAACCTGATGAATCCCCTCACCAATAACCACCGTCTCCCCAAACGGTTACCACAGTAATTCTTATTTCAACAGAACAAGCTTGCGGGTCACGCTCATTCCGGGGGTGGTCAGCCTGCAAATATACAGTCCGGAGGATCTATTTCCGGCATTCCAGTCGATCTGATAGGTACCTGCATCCCTTTCCTCTGACACCAGAGTGGCCACGCGCCGACCGGTCATATCGTAAAGCGCCAGATCAACACGCTGCTTTGCCGGCAAAGTAAAAGAAATCGTGGTCACCGGATTGAACGGATTCGGCGCATTCGTCAGCCTGAACTGATCGGGGACATGGGCCTGTCGCTGCTCCACACCGGTACTCACTTTGCCGAACACCTGCAGCTCATAGATACCATAGCCGCTTTCTTCTCCGCCGGCTTTTGCATAGAGCCGAAGGTATTTGCCGGCGACCGAGGCATCGGTGCTCAACCGGTCCACGCCGCCGTCACCGTCTGTGACCTCGGCGATCACGGCATAATCGGAAAAATCCGAGGTGTTGGCCACCTGGATTTCATACTCGCCGGCGTAGGCTTCATCCCAGCAGACATTGACCGTGCTTACAGTGTAAAATTTATTGATAAACAGTTTATTCAGATCCAGGGACACCCATTGCTCGGCGCCGGCCTCACTCACCCAGCGGCTCTGCATATCGCCGTCATTCACATTGCGCGCACTGATGGTTTCATCACCTGAAGCATCTTTGCTTACCGAGGAAGCCTTGGCGATATTGTTCAACACGATATTGGTGCCCACCTGCAGATCAACAGAGACCGTATCAGAGGGAGCGTCATCCGCCTGAACAATCAATAACGTTGAATAGGTGCCCAGTGACAAGGCGTCTGCCTGTGAATTGAGCGCCACATCAAAAAACTGTTCATTGCCCTCATGATCGTTCCAGATGACATCGATCCAGTCAGCGTCCGAGCTAACCGTTACATTTTGCAAAGTATCCGATCCGGTGTTTACCAGAGTAACAGTTTGTGGTTCAACGGATGCCGAGCCGCCACCTGACAAAGCAAAATTCAGTTCATACGGCTGCAGTCCCAGACGCGGGCCTTTGTTCATATACACGCGCACATAATCCACATGCATCTCGGCGGGCAGACTCGTGGAATCCGGGGGACCCGGCCACTGTCCGCCGACTGCCATATTCAAAATAATGTAAAACGGCTGATGAAATTCACTCAAACTTGCACCGGTGATGGAAAGACGGTTGTATTCCTGCCCGTCAAATTCCCAGCGAATGTACTGCTGATCCCAAATCACTGTATAGGTGTGAAATGCTTCAATATCCACATTACGTACTGATTGTCCATAGCTGGCAAGTTGACCACCGGACACCCAGTGTGCTGTGCCGTGAATGGTACTTTCACCGTTGATATTCTCCATGATATCAATTTCACCACAATCCGGCCAGCTCATATTGGAACCCAGCATCCAGAACGCCGGCCAGAGTCCTTTGCCGCGGTCCAGTTTGATCCGGGCTTCAATTTTGCCATAGTTGAATTCATAGCGGTCCTGGGTTTTCATGCGCGCGGATGTAATGCTGCGGTCGCGTTTGCCGGGTTCGCCGTCCACCTCGGCGCGAATCACCAGACAGCTGTCCCGTACAAACGCATTTTCGGGCTGATAATACTGCCATTCATCATTGCCCCAGCCCCAGCCGCCGTACCCGGTTTCCAGGAACCAGTCATCGGAAATTTCAGTATCAAATTCATCCTGCCACACCAGCTGCCAGCCCTGTGCCGACAGCGATCCGGTCACTATCATGATCAAAATAACAATCAGCCATTTCTCGGTTCTCATTAAAAATCCTTTTCTTCTACATTCAGATTAAAACAACAAAGCCTATTCTAAAACTCTGCCGCGGGTACGCGTTTTAATTTTATACAGCGAAGTCCGTGCGGTGATATACAACGTATCCCGATTTTTGCCGCCGAATACCAGTGTGGCGGGGCGCTCCGGCACACGAATCACATCTATCTGTTCGCCATCAGGATTGTACACATAGACATCGCCAGCCGGAATGTAAACATTGCCTTCATTGTCCACCGAAACATCCAGTTCACCGCGTTCGGCGAATAATTCCGGATCCGTCAACAAGCCGTTTTTATTGACTTTAAATTTATAGGTTTTTTGTCCAAACTCGTCCGCCATGTAAAACGGCTGTCCCGGAACCGCGCGGCGCAGGGAAACCGAACGCACCAGTCCCTGCCATTCGGGTATAAACACCCCGTTGTCCGGGGACACGTAATGATTCTTTAGGGGATTCGAATCGAGTCGATGAGCAATGGTAAAAGACGAATGGGTGGTCGGCGGATTATCCTCGGAATATGTGGTGATATCGAGAAAATCATGTTCATCCCGCCACATATGGCCGGGGATCAAGGCGATGGGCGCATTATGCTGATCCGGATCGACCGGCTCCAGCACCTGAAGCTGTTCTCCGTTTTGATCCGGGTCAAAGGCCACCACATGCCGATCCCGGGTGGTTACCAGCAGATTGCCGCTTTCGTCCAGGCCCAGCGCCACAGGGGAAAGGGGAGTGTTGCGGATCAGCGAGACATTCTGCTCTTCCGGAGACCATTTGTAAATATGATGGCAACGGGAATCGACAAAATACACATTCCCTTCCTGATCCGCCGTGGCGCCGGTGATAAATTCAAATCCGTCAATCACCTTTTCGACTTTTGCCCCGTTTGCAAGTACAGCAGAGGCAGCGGGCTCGTCCTGAGGCTGCGTTGGAGGATTCCCGGACAGCGTCAGTCGGGCGAGCTCCCGCTGTCGCACCTCAACACCGTGTGTTTGATCATAAAGGGTAGTGTTAAAACTGTAAACAGTCGGACTGTACACATGCAGTCCGCAAAATTCAATATTTTTTGATGAATTGACCAGAATTCCCTGCGGGTACGGTGAATTCATACGGATGACCCGGTACAGGTAGGTATTGGCAAACAGGAGATTTTCGCAATTCTGGATCCAGACCGGCAGCGCATGTCGACCTTCGGCGCTTTCCTCTTCCATCTGCATCACAAAAAATCTCCAGTTCGAGACATTGCGCAGCATGACTTCATTGCGCACATGATGTTCGAGGGACATGGCGTAGATGCGTCCGGGTGTATCCGTATCCGAGATATACAATCCGGCCTGGGCAAAGGAATTCGGGGTCCAGATATCTTTAAATGTGCCACCGCCGCCGTCCGTGATCCACAAGCTCGAGTACTGAGTGTCCCAGTCACGATCGCGATACGGATCACCGGAACGGAATTTGTTATACACTGGTACATGCGATCCGTCCGGATGATAGGTGCCGTGTCCGCCGACAAACCGGACATCATTCATATACGAGCGTTCACCGGCCATCCACTTGGCCGCCACCGCGCGTTCGTTAAAGGCGCCGGTATCCAGACCGATGCTGATTACGATCGCCTCACCGCCTTTGGCGGTTTCCAGCAGGGCGTTGGGTGAGCCGGGACCGGCAAACGCGTCCAGGTCATCGGCCAGAACCAACTGGGTGGTAATCGGATTCATTCCGATGAGCACGCTGTTGGGACGCAGCTTGATGGTTTCAGAAACGAGATAACGGCCGGTCGGCACAAAAATGACCCGGTGTTCCTGTACCGCCTGCCGGATCACTTCGGTATCATCGGTCACGCCATCACCGGCGGCGCCCAGGTCGCGCAGATTGACCCAGTCTTTAACATCGGGGAGTTCCGGGATATCGGACGCCACGGGCGCAGGCATCTTTTTCAACGGCTCCATATCCACCGTTGTTTTTACTTCAGGCACAGCGCCAAGATCATGCATCTGCATGCCGTGAGAAAATCATCGACCCGGTACAGGTCAGCCGGCGCCTCGATGCGTTTGCCGCTTTTGCGGAAACGTGCCAGAACCGGCGTTTCATGACAGACAATATTTTTAAAATTAAATTGCGGGCGCGCGTTGTATTCATCGCTGATCACCACGGCAGCTTTGGATATTCGATCAAACCGCGAATCAATAATAAACAGCTCTTCGGCGCGATCCGGATTGACCACCACGGCATGCGGCACATCAACAAACTGATTGCGAACCAGGGTTAACCCGGCTTCTTCAGTGGAAATGGCCGCCTGACGCTGACCTTTAAACATCGTATCGATCATTAAAAACGGCCAGCTGGGGGACGGTTTGGTGGTGATAATGCCGTAATCACCGCCGATAAACCGACAGTCTTCAATTTCATTGCCCACCTCTTCAACACCGGCTTTACCGTCTCCGATAAAAAAATCTACATGCGCAATAAAACAATGCTGGGCGTAATGCGAGCGCACCGCCACAGCAGCCGGATTGCCACCCCGATTTTGAAATCGATGTTGCTGATGGCGCTGTAAAACGTGCCGGGATTCGCATCACGAATCGGTCGGCCTTCACGGGGCCGATTGCTGACAAAATGGATCATATAAACACTTTCATCCCCTCGTAACCGCTCGTATGTGGCTCAAGAACGAACCGCGGCCGGGTCTGGCCATATCCGATCAGGCGGATGCCTTTCCAGACATGAACAGGTCGGGTGAGCTGATACTCTCCCGCCGGTATATACACAATACCAAATTTTGCTTTTTCTTCAACCGCATTTATAGCGGCCTGCAGGGCGTCGCTGTCATCAGCGGGCGCGTCCGGAGTGACGTCATAGTTTTCAGGGGTTAAATAAACGGCAGCCGGATCTTCAGGGCGGCTTTTGTAGACCGATTCACCATACAACGTCGTATTTAAAAGGATGATAATAGTAAATAAAAAGGGTCGGATTTCTCGTCGGGGCTGAATCATCGTAACTCCATATCCTAAAATAAAACACCTGTTCATCCGAACAGGTAAAAGCCTGGTAAATTCGTTGAATAAAAAAAGAGCGTCCACCAGCCGGCGGACGCTCTTTGAGAGAAGACGCTATTTAATCAACGTCATTTTCTTCATAATTGATGCGTTTTCGGTTTCCAGACTGTAGAAATACACACCGCTGGAAACTTTTTGTCCGGCATCATTGGCGCCGTTCCAGTTCACACTGTAGGAACCGGCATCCTGACGGGCGTCAACCAGATTTCTGATTTTTTCACCCAGTACATTGTAAATAGTAAGCTGAACTTTACCTTTTCCGAACAACTGATAGTTGATCGTGGTCACCGGGTTAAAGGGGTTGGGATAATTCTGCTGCAGCGCAAACTCGGTCGGAGCCTGTGTTTTTTCCTCAACACCCACGGTTTCCGGATAATAGCTCAGATCGCCCAGAGGCAGTCCGTCTGTTCCGATCAAGCCGGAGTAAGAACGGAAATCTTCGGGCAGCGGATACTGGTAGATAACTTCATAGAGTTCGGGATAATCGGAGGTATCCGCGTCCCAGTCCCATTGGTATAAACCGCCGGCACGGAAAGCTTTACAGACATCTACCATTTTTTTATTGGCACCAGCCAGGCCGTCAAAGTCATTGAACAGGGGATCCTGATTCCAGTTGTTCTCCGCAATTAGTCCGGGCCAGGTTTCATCATCCGCAAACATGGCTTCGGTTCTATCATTCATCCAGACGGCCGCTTTTACGGAATCATTGTTGGCCCAGTAATCCTGTACACCATCGCACCAGTAGTACAGATTGTTCTTGACTTCAATCATACGTTCATTTTCAGGAACATGAAAGGGGCCTGGATCAACGGAATCAACCGCATTGGCAAACAGCGTGTCGACATTGATCAGACCGTATTCCAGCCAGTCCGGATCCTGACCTTCTTCTTCATTTTCCGTCAAAGAAAGCGCGCTGACATTGTAGAAAACACTGTTGGTAACTTTGGCTTCCAGCCACTGTGTGGAATGGAACGGCCATTTCAACAGGTTGGCAAACGTACAATGATCAACCTCAAAGTAATTCACATAAGCCGGCGGGAACAGAAAGAAACTGTTCGACTGAAAATAGGTGCTATTGCTTACCTTGAAGGTATCCAAATTCACTGCAGGTTCCAGAAAAAACAGAAACGTGGTCCAGGGATCACCGGGATTCTGTTCATTTCGGGCATGCAGGTTGTTGATGATCCAGCTGGTTTTAGGCTGTGCGGTTCCAAAGGCGGACCAGCCGTTGTAATCGGCCCAGACACCATCCAGATGCACGGTCACCAGTGAATCCATCACCTGCAGCGCCTGACCGTAACCCCAACCTCGGGTGCTGCCGTTGACGCTCATACCACCCAGCCAGATATTTTTCACAGTGATATCTTCCCAGGTATTGATCAAATTATGAGTTGCGGTTTCGCCGTCTGCCGTGGTGTTGGACAGAATTTTCGGCGGAACCATGGTCGGAACATCCGCAATCGGCGGATCGGCAACCAGTTCCACTTCGTTGCGCAGATCCATGGCCTGATCCAGCAGATACAATTTGCCGCGTTCCAGCTTGTAGACTTTGTGAAGCTGTTCGCCGGCCTCGTTGGTATCTGCAACCACATAATCGATCAGTGAATTGACGAGATAATCGCCGTCCTCGGTTTCTGCCGGGACAAAGACCGTGTCTGCTTCCTGAGCAAACGAACCCATGGCAAAAACAAGAACCAAACTGAGTACTACAAATAACCTTGTTAACATTTCTCTCTCCTTTTAATTGTGTGAATGATGGATTAATAAATTGATTTTCAAAAAATTCATCCTCCTTTCTCTTGTTTTCATGTTTATACCTGTTTACAATTCATAGCGCAGACCGACGTCCGCAGAAAACCCGTAATAACTTTTACTGGTAAACCAGCCGGTGCCGTTATTGGACGTTTGTTCAACGGCACGCGATAGATTGTTGAAATTGGCGAACACCTGAAGCCCTTTCACCGGCAACTGCTGCTGAATCTTCATATCCCACAAGGTGAGCGGCTCGGTGGTTTCACGCAATTCTTCATACCAGTTGTTGGCTGCAAAGACATCGGATTTATACTGCATGGATGTTCGAATCGAGAATCCTTTATAGTCATATCCCACTGTAAAGTTCAATGTGTGGGTCGGCTGATCCAGCAGCCGTGCGTCATAACTTCCATCCACCATACCGACAATTTTGGGTACTTTGATAATACCAACGCGCACCATCTCCCACACTGCCTCGCGCCGGGGATAGGTAAGATTCGAGTATGTGTAGGTATAGTTGACATTCAGCACCAGACTTTTCAGAGCGCCGGGCAGGAACCAGAAATTCGACTGCCACTCGGTTTCCAATCCGTACAGGTTGGCTGCGTTCGGATTATTGATATTACCGAACACCTTGCCGCCGGTCTGTACGCTTGCCGGCCATTCCGGTCGAATATCCGTCGAGTCCACCAGCCAGGTGGTCTGTGTTATAGACAAAGTTTTTAATATTTTTCTGAAATCCGCCGATCGTCAGCAAGCCGACCTTGTCACTGTAAAAGGACAGATACAGATCCCAGCTTTTCGACACCGAAGGTTTTAGTGTCGTATTGTTCCAGGTCAGGTTATCCTGCCAGGACGTCCAGCTGGGAATAATGCTCATATAGCTGGGACGCGACAGGGTCTGGGTATAACTGGCGCGTACATCGAACCAGTCAACCGGTTTGTATTTGGCGTGAATCATCGGCAGAAAATAGTCATTCTCGCGTGTGGCCGCGGCTGTATCCACCGGAAACGGATCGCTCCACTTGCCGGGACTGTCCGCGCGGTTGGCAGTGTATTCCGTGTTGTTCTGTTCATAGCGCACACCCGGTATCAAGGTAACCGATTCACCGACTTTGATGGTGGGCATAAAATAAGCGGCAAAATAGTTTTCCTCGCCGAAATAATCATTCTGGATCGAAGCATTGTAATCGCGGTATACTGTTTTACCAACCGACTGTCCGCGCACCGTTTCCAGGTCACGAATGGCGTGGTAATGTTTTTCTATTTTTCCACGATCCGGAATTCGACTGATTTTATAATCACCCGCCATAAACGTCTCGGGGTCATAATCGAAATCGATGAACGGTCTGTAGGGAAAATCCTGACCGATATCATAGCCGCTCAAGCCGAATTCATCCGCCAGATAGGCGCGCGCCAAATCCAGATCATTCCAGGCAATCGGAATACGGTATTCCTCGTTATTATAATCTTTGTTTTTGTTTTTATATTTGGCGCCGACTTTGAACTGAATTTGTGCAATCCCGGCATCAAATCCCCATTCGGCATTGATATCCGCGGACAGCTCTTCTTCCATCACATCAAACTCGCGCTGACGAAACCAATTGACCAGAATCTTTGATGTATCGTTAATGGCCTTGGCCTGAAACTCGGTTGGATGTATAGGTTTATCATCAAAGGTCCAGCGCTCCACAAAAGCATTCGCTTCTGCGGCTTCCAGACGCAGTTCTTCAGGCACTTTTTTCTCGGACCGCGAATAGCTGGCATTGGCTGTCAGTTTTACATCGCCGATATATTGCTCCACATTCAGGGCGTTGACCAGAACTGTCATATCTTCTTGCGTGCTGATGCCGTTGTACCCATGGTTGCGTCCCACCACATCCAGATGTTCCTGTCTGGAATAGGTGTCAATATCAATATGATTATATGTATTTGAAAATTTGACGTTGGTCAGCGGAGATTTATAATCCAGCACCAGCATAGCGCCCTGGCGTTGGTTGGTGCGACGAACATCCTGGAATCCCAGCATATTGGCAATCGTTATGGAATCCTGGAGCATCTGATATCCGGAATACACATTATTGTCACTGCGGTCCCGACGTTCCAGATTCGCCTGCGCAAAAACACCGATCCGGTTGTCCCAGAAACGTCTTCCGCCGCCGACAATCAAGTGGTAATTCTGATATTCATCGCTCAGTTCATTGTAACCGCCCTGGGCGGTGACGTTCAATGAAGACTTTTCCCGGGCGCCTCTCAGGATAAAGTTCACCGTCCCGCCCAGCTGGTCGGCTTCCTGATCCGCCATGGCGGCTTTGCTGACTTCAATGCCTTCCAGCATATTCGGTGAGATCATACTCAGATCAACACTGCGGTCTTCGCTGCCGGTTGCCGCCATACTGACACCGTCAATCTGAATCTTGTTGTACTTTGGTGATAAACCGCGAATCACGACCTTGTTTCCCTCACCGCCTTCACGTTTCAGTGAAATGCCCGGCAACCGGCCCACAGCTTCGGCCGCATTGGCTTCCGGGAGTTCCTGAATTTTATCCGATGAGACAATATTTTTAATCGTATTTGCCGTAATCTGCTGATTGATGGCCTGCATCTGACCTTCAGCCTGAGCCGTCACCTGGACTTCTTCACCGGTCAAAGTTTGATATTCCAACCTCACATCCTGAATGATCGTCTCATTGGCTGTAACATTCACCTGGGCCGTCGCTTCCTCATAACCGATATAGCGAAAAATCAGGGTATATTGTCCCGGCGGAACATTGGTGATCAGGTACTCACCTTCCAGCCCGGTTGCCGCGCCGATATTGGTGTCCTCGATGAACACATTGGCGCCGGGCAAGCCGTTACCCGTTTTTGCATCCGTGACCTTGCCTGTGATCCGGGATTTAGCCCATGCTTGCCCGGAACCCAGCAGTAAAACAGCCACTGCAAGGATAAACCATATTTTTCTCATGTTTCTCTCCTTTCAAAACCTTGTGTTGATGCCGCTTCCTCGTTACACAACAACACCTGGATCTTTACAATGTGGTTCTTGCGCCTGAACACAAGATCACAAAGATCCCGATTAAGCTGATAACCTGCGACTGTAATTTCAGAACCATCCTTGTACGTAACAATAATCTTTTGTTCATCAGAGCTGATATAAATCAACGGAATTTGACACAGTGTCATGCCGATCATACCGGGACACAGCATCAACGTCTGTTTTTCGTTACCCACGTTAAAATATTCAAACACACTGGATCGATTTAAAAACTCGGAATCCGAGATCAGTATCCGGATGAAAAGATATTTTACCTTTTCGTACACAGACACCCAGTTCACCGAATCTGGATATAATATCTTCTTTAACCTGTCCGGTCATGCCCGGCTGCTGAACACCGGTGTGCCGTGGCGTATGCGAATAGGGATCGGTCGGAAACGCGCCGTACAGATCCGGGGATTTGTGACTGCCAATCCCGTAACGAATCTCGTAATAATAATTTTTCAGTTTGTCCAATATTGAACGATCTGCATCGTCTTCCAGCGCCCGATAAAATACATCCTGTACGGCAAGAGCAAGCTTAGAAACCATATGCCAGTAGATACTGCCCAGACCTTCGTATTTATAAAAGGTACCGGAACGCCCGGTGAACGACTGATGATCAAAAACAGATTCATATATATCAAGTACAATACTTTTTTCCCTGCTCGCCAGATCCCGATACTGCGAATCCAGTTGTTCAAGCGCCTGTTCAAGTTTGCCGGCATTGCCGAGAGTTCCGGCAAAATGCACCTGTCCGTCAGGATCGCGTTTCACAATGTCTTCATTGGCTTTTTTCAGCAGCGTCTTTAACAGCTCGGACCGTTTGACCTGTTCATCCGGTATATTGTTTTTTTCCATAAAATCCGGCAGCGAACGCTCCGGATAAAGCAAATAGCTGTCCTGATCTTTGCGGTATAATTTGCTCTTTCTCAGAGAATTCAACAAAATAATCGAATCCTCAAAGCACAAGTATCCACTAGATAAAACACTGACCTGGCCCTCCAGCATTTCATATAAATGACGGATCTCGATGCCCTCATTATTGTTAAAGCGAATCAGATTATAGGAATGGAAGAGATCATCAGACCGGCGGTTCATTGAAATAGAGTGATCCAGATGATGCAGCGCCAGGCCCAGAAACGCAATCACATGCGCTTTTTTCACCTTGTCCCGGTTGCCCCAGTCGTTTTCGTATACGCGCTTTCGGTGCTGTTCACCGGCGGCTCCCAGTTCATTTAGGATTTCTTTGCGCCGTGCATCCGTCAACGTCCCGTTCAAATCCGGTTCGAACGATTTGAATGCAGTATATAAATCATGATAAAGACTGTGTACCGCTCCGGATACAGTCAGTTCTTCGGGATCACTTTGCTGCAACAGTTCACTGACAAACACAGTGTACCTGCGCAGATAATACAGGGTCACCATTGAAGTGCCGTACCCCACAAGCGCGTTATTGGCATCGTTCCATTCCGGACGCTGCGTGTTCATCCAGATACCCGCTTCGGGAACAAAATTGCACAGTTTGACCAAAACCGGCACCAGCAGTTTCTCGAATAAATTCACTTTACAGGGCTGTTTCTGTTCATCCAGCAGATATTTGCCGTCCTCACCCAGCTCTGCAACATCCGCTCTGATATCAGAATCCTGCTGATGATCAAATTCAATGGTGCGGTGCGGATCATGAACCAGGGACTGATAGGGTTTGATCCGATAGGGAACGCGCGCATAGGTAAACATGTCCCGGCTTAGCAGCGCTTTCAAATGCTCCGGATGATAGTTAAAAGAAAGCTCGAGTAATTTCAGCAGATAAACAATTTGATGATCACCCCAGTAACCGATATTGCTCCAGGCGTTGGTGTCCGGAACTTCCCAGTCAAATCCATCGCGCAGGACCCGATAGGGATTGTATCCATCCGCGGTCATGCTGTTGACAAACTTGGTAATCATATGTTCCAGATAGCCGGGAAATGAGAGAGCCAGCG
This sequence comes from candidate division KSB1 bacterium, assembly GCA_034521575.1. NCBI lineage: Bacteria > Pseudomonadati > Candidatus Zhuqueibacterota bacterium. The sequence goes on along the minus strand of JAXHMJ010000003.1, from coordinate 270,761 downwards.
CTTCCCAGTTTTGGAAAATATCGCGCCAGTTGCCCTGATAATTGAGGCTTTTTTCGCCGGTTTCATCTTTGACTTTGATAGAAAACCGGTTCCAGGGTCGACTGGGGTCGCCATGCCGTCGACTAAAACTCAGGGGGAGATATTCGTACAAAAGACGTTCAAGATCAATATCATTTAGGCGACCGACCTGATCGCGAAGCTCAAAGAGCTCTATGGTTTCCGGTAGTGAATGCAGAAAATCCTGATGTGTTTTAAAAACAAGCTGGTTTGCTGTTTTTATAAACCGCTTAAAATCGCGGGTCTGGATGTAGTAACTATCCTCAAAAATCCCGCCGCGCATTATATTAAACAGTACATTCGACGTATGGCGCAATGCACCCAAATCATCCTGTGTCAGCTGAAATCCATCAGACCTTGCAATTTTCCGGCGCAGATTCTCCCGATCATGGTCGATTTCGTTTTCAATTAAAGCAACCAAATCCGTATCCGACGCCAACAGCCGCTGCAAACCCGCAACATCGGACTGATCCTGATTCAGATCAGCAACCATATACCAGGATGAACCGGCCTCTGCCTCGAGAACCAATTCCGAGTGCAAAAAATAAGCGCCGCGTTCAGCCTTGACCAGCGTTTCCGGTGTTACGGGTCCCCCCTTGCAGAAAGCTGCAATCTGTTGAGAGGAGAGGAGAATTTTATCGAAACTTTAAACCGCAAGACCAGCACGGTAGTGGCCTTTAAAGCCTCGTTAGGTTCCGCTTTATCGGTCGGAATCGAACTCAATGTATATAATCCCAATCCGGTTTCCGGCTGCAGTTCATTGCGTTTGTAAGCATCCAGGAGTGTACTGAACTGGTTTTGAAATGTCTGATCGGCGCCAAACGGCAATATGTTTCTGAATGCCATCCAGAATACGGACTGTTTTGGGGTGTGTGTTTAAATTGCGGATATGCGATTTTTTCACAAATCCGTAACGATCACAAGAGGTCCAGGTGTACTCGAATATCAACTCTAAATCAAGATTGACCTCTCTGAATGTCACTTGATGGCTGATATCATTTTTGGTCAACACACGTTCTGTTTTGTACAAATTCTCACAAGAGGACGAAAAAGGCTGCCACAAATATATTTTGCTGCTTTTCTCGACCAGCAGCAGTGTTTTACTTCCGGTAATATCATGAGAATCATGTAATCCGGTCATCCGTGTAATAGGGAAACAACGCGTGGTCCGGATCCCGGCGTCCGGCAGTCAAGGCGCCGTTGCTGGATATAAACATCCACAGATCAGAATCGCTGACAATATTCATAAAAAAGGGACGCATCTGATCGTAATGTTCTATGCGATAATCACGACCATTTTCCTTGCAATCCGCAAATCCCTGCACATCTCGCGAGTTGATCTGTAATGTTGTGTTGCCTATGTATATTGGATCACGATTCATCAATAGTCCTGTAACGGTTTATTGTTCCAGAGCACGTCTTGTTTCCAAATCCTTTTCAATCTGAGCCATTTTATCATCATCAAGTTCATAGAAAATGGCTGCAACCGCCGCGATCAATGTCCCGATTGCCGGGATAATACTCATCATCAACCGGATTCCGGTGATGGTATCCGGAGTTTGCGGCTGGTTGGCGATAAAACCGAACAACGCCAGCATCCAGCCGGCCATACCGCCGCCCAATGCAATTCCGAATTTCTGGGCAAACGTTGCCGCGGAAAACACCAGTCCCGTGGCCCGGCGTTCATTCTTCCACTCGGAATAGTCCGCCGTATCTGCGTACATGGCCCATAACAACGGCGCCTGGGGGGCCATGACAAACGAAATAATAATGTGCATGACAAACACCAGAACCAAATGCTCTTTGGGGATAAAGTAAAACAAAACCGTCAAAACCGTGGTTAGTGCCATGACAATGATATAAAAGCGTTTTTTGCCAAACACTTTGGAAAAAAACTGGGTACAGGTAATACCGGCAATAATCGCCACGGTCCCGGACACCATGAACACGGAAGCCATGACTTCATTGTTGACATAATATTTGAAATAGTACATGATCGAACCGTTTCTGACAATCACATAACCGAGTGTAAACACACCCATGAACAACAGAAGCATCCACGGACGATTTTTAAGTAAATCTTTCAGATCATCTTTCAACGATGTTTGCTGATTTGCCAGAGGCTGAACCCGTTCGCGGGTGCCTTTGAATGTAAGATAGAACAGGATAACAGCCATGACACCGAAAACAGCCATGGTCAACGGAAATCCCGTGGCCTGATCGCCTTTGCCGAAAAAATTGACCAGCGGCAAGGTCAGCCCCTGCACGATAAAAGCGCCGATAAATGCGAGCACAAACCGGTACGTCGAAGCGCTTGTGCGGTCCTGGGAGCTCGGACTGAGAACACCCAGCAGCGCGGAATAGGGAATATTGATCGCCGTATAAGCCATCATCATCAGCGTGTATGTGATATAAGCGTAAACAATCTTGCCGGTCACACTCAGATCCGGTGTGGTAAATGTAGCAACGCCGATTATCGCCAGTGGCAGTGATATCCAGAGCAGATACGGCCTGAATTTGCCCCACTTGGTCTGCGTGCGGTCCGAGATAATCCCCATCAGCGGATCATTGATCGCGTCCCAGAAGCGCGATACCATCAGCATAGTACCGGCTGCCGCGGCGGGAATACCGAACACATCGGTATAGAAAAACAATAAGAAATTGACAAACATTTGAAAGTATAAATTAGAGGCCGTATCCCCCAGCCCGTATCCGACTTTTTCCTTAAAGGTCAATTTTTGCTTGACAGGTTCCATCAACTCTCCATTCATCGTTAAAGGGATACACCCTCATATTCTCTCGTTATCGGGGCTGCTCCCGAGTCTGCATCTCATATTTATGAAATTCAATCTCAAAATGCTCGTATCATAGTAACAAAATGTCGTATTATCGTAACAAATCGGCATTTTTCAGCTTTTTTTTCCGGTTTCGGGCAGAATATCGTATCGCCGCTGCCAGGTCACCTGCTCTCCCGGCGCCGCATCAAGTTCAAAAAAGAATTCCGGACTCACCACGTGGGAATGCCCCCACAAGTTCACGGTGGTTTGAAAATCCACTTGCTCCCGAATCCGGATGGCATTGTCAAAGACAAGAGTCCAGGAGGCCCCGCTCTGCGGCGCGCCGCCGACATTGGCAACGTAAAACTGCTGTTCCGGGGTTTTTTTCCAAAATACCTGATTGGCGTCAAACTGCACAGCAGCCTCGGGATTCACGTTGGCGTGAAACCGCTTTGGATCAATCGGGAATGAAAACCTCAGAGTATAGTTTGAACCGATTTCCTGTTCATTCACGGCCAGAAAATTATGCACATATTCATTGGTCCGAATGTGCTTTTTACCGCTATTGGTAAAGGTGTATTGGATAGAAAAACCCGCACCAGCCAGTTCGATCTGTTTTTCGAGTTTGAACTGATATCCGCGATGTTCAGCAGCCTCGCAAGTAAATACACTGCGTGTGTCTGATACGGCGGATACCTTGAACTCATAAGGTTGCACCGGATAATCCCTGAAAAAATCATAGGATTCATGAGTATCCCGGGTTAACAGTCCGACGCCGATTTTATGAAATTGTTCGCCGACCGGACAGTCGCGGTACCCCAGCGCCTGATCAATGCCGAACTCGTTGACCAGCCCGAACCCCTGCCGGGTCAGAGGTGCATCGGGAATTTCCCGGGTGCAAAAGGTATAAGGCTCTCCGCCCTTATAGGTGATCTGCTCGATCTGTCCGGTCCAGTCGAATCGCATCCCGCGATACACTTCACCGGGTTCGCATAGTTCCAGTTTAACCTGATCATTATTTAGTTGCATTGCCATCGTTACATGACCTTTTTTAATGTATCAATAGCGTCTGCAAAGCAGCCGCCGGAATTTCATGCGACACGCGCTTGTCACCCAGGGTCACCTGAAAGGGCACCGGGGATTCCGATGGATTAAAAACCTGCACGGCCATGCGTTGATCCGGATTGATACAGGCCGTGACCATCAAATCATCATGACTGCATTGCGCAGAGATACGCCTGGCGTCCGGCCGCATGTAACGGCTGAAATGCGCCAGCACATAATACAAGGGCGTGTAATAGACCTGATTGCTCTCCGGACGGGCGATCACCGGTGCAATACACCAGTTCTGAACATGATTGGGACCGCCCTGATCATTCAAAATTAGATTCCAGTCCACCCAGCCCACCAAATGACTGTTCAGTCCGCCGATAATATCACGTGCATAGCGAAAAGCAGGTACATAGCGGGGATGCAGATGTTTGTTTTCTTCAGACGCATATTCAAATCCCCAGTCTGTGGCATTTTTCTGCCAGTACCACGCATCATCGCGCCAAACGGGAATTTCAGCATCGATGCAGGCTTCAGTATTCAGCAGCGGTTTTTGCGGAAACTGTTCATGCGCCGCATTCAGCGCCTCCGGGAACCAATCGACTGTGCTGCGATACCAGTGCACGGCAATACCCCAGGTATAGCCATAGGCGGCGGAATCGGACAATATGACATCCGCCCATTCCTGCACATGATCGCGGTTTTGGTCGAATATCATTATACGGGTGTCAATATTGTCATTGCTAAACTGCGGTCCCAGGTGATACTTTATAAAATCACGCATTTCTTCCGGGGTGTAATGCATACTTTCCCAGTTGGAATCATTGCCCAGCGGTTCGTTTTCTACGGTAACCGCCCACACGGGAATACCCTCCTGCTGATAGGCACGGATATACCTGGCGAAAAACAGCGCCCAGGTCTCATAATATTCGGGTTTCAGCGATCCTCCGAACCAATCCTCGTTGGTCTTCATCCAGGGCGGCGCGGTCCAGGGACTGGAAATCAGTTTGAACCCGTCCCGAGATACTGCCATCGCATCCTTGATTAACGGGATAATGTCGTCTTTGTCTTCCTGAACGGAAAAATGCTCCAGCGCCGTATCGCCCGCGACAGGAGCATAGGAATAGGAGCCGAGGGAAAAATCGCAACTATTCATATGGGTCCGGGTCAGGGTGTAATTGGAGCCCTGATCAGAAAAATAAGCGCGAATCACCTCGTCGCGTTTATCCGCACTCAACTGTTTCAAGACATGCGCGGAAGCCTCTGTGAACGAGCCGCCGAATCCTTCAAGCGTCTGAAACGTCTGTGCGGGATCAAGACGGATTTCAACAGCGTCAGAAACACTCCCGGCGCTGAGATCGAGTCGGGCCGTTTCATTCAGCTGATCTCCCTGCCTGGAAGTTTGAATAACTTGAACCTGTGTATAGTTGTGGTGATCAGATGATGAGCAGGCTGTCAAGATCACAGCAAAAACAGGAATAAAATAAAAGGATTTCATTTTTTTCTCTCAGATATTGGAATTAATGACAATTCAATAAGAGAAAAATATAAAAAACCGGGATAAAAGCTCGGACTGGAGTAACAAAGTATCGGACAATGGTATCAAAAAGGAAGGTTTTTAATTGAAATCCACTCATTCGGCAAGAACAGCAGATTTGTTAACCTGGGTTCAACACTTTAAAATTCATTCTTTGCAATAAAAGGACAGGTCTTTACCACGCGGGATTAGGAAATGATTTTTATCGCAAAAAATGAATGTTATAAAACAACTGTCGAACTTGTGTTTGATAAAGCAGACTGCCCCCTGCAACAGTCCGGGACAGAACAGACAATCAGTCCGGTTAGACACGCTTAACGGCTGGAAATATATTCCGAAGGGGATTTGTCGTATTGTTTTCTAAAACAGCGGGCAAAATAGGTCAGGTCATTGAATCCGACATCATAGGCCACTTCTGTGATGGTCATGCGCTTTTCTTCCAAAAGCTGCACCGCGCGTTTAAGCCGGATACTGCGAATGAATTCATGCACGGTTTGATTGGTCAGTCCGCGCAATTTGCGGTACAGCTGCATACGGCTCAAACCGACTTTGCTGCTCAGCATGTCGGCGTTAAATTTGGCATCCGACATATGTTTTTCAATGACATCGATCACGCGTTTTAAAAAGCGTTCATCTACGTCCGTGATCTCGACTTTTTGCGGTTCCAGCAGAAAATGCGAAGTAAATCTTTCGCGTAATTTTGTACGCGAATCCAGCAGATTCACAACCTGCGCCTCCAGCACATCTATGCTGAATGGCTTGGTGAGATAGGCATCCGCACCCTGATTCAGACTGTCTATTCGATATTGCTGGCTTGTGTAGGCTGTCAACAGAATAATTGGAATGTGACTGGTTTTCTCATCCTGTTTGAGTTGATTGCACATATCAATTCCGGTGATCTCGGGCATCATAATATCCGATATGATCAGATCCGGTATCATTTTTCCGGCCTTTTTCCAGTCCTTCCTCTCCATTCGTTGCCTTGTAAATGCGGCACTCGCTCTGCAGAGATTTCTGAATATAATCCAGAATCTGCATATCATCCTCTACAATCAGGATACTGGGAATATCTTCCTTGCCCTTGTGCGCATCGGGCTGTCCGTTCTGCTTTGATGGTTTCGAGATGGATCCCGCCAGATCAGACATGTAAAAGTCGTTCATCGGTTGATGTTTAAACTCTCCGACCAGCTGATTTTCTTCCAGATAATGCTCATCGACCGGAATCCGCACCGTAAAGGTGGTGCCTTTTTGGTGCTCGCTGTCCACCGATATATCGCCCTGATATAACCGCAGAATTTCGTAAATGAACGCCAGGCCAATCCCGATACCGCGTTTGTTGGTTGAATCGGATGTATCGATCTGATAAAACCGTTTAAATATATTATCAATCTGATCTTTGGCAATGCCGATCCCGTTGTCCTGGACCTGAATTTCAATATAGCGGTCAGCTTTATCCTGCAGATTCATTTGTTTCAGCTGACTCCCCGACAGTAATGATACGCCGACTCTGACGGTGCCGCCGTCCGGTGTGAATTTGAATGCATTGGAAAGCAGATTATACACAACCTTGTCCAGCTTGTCCGGATCGAACCACACAGCCGCGTCCTCAATTTCAGATTCGAATTTGAACGTGATCTGGTGCTGCGAGGCGTAATCTGCAAATGAATAAAAAATCGCTTTTACAAACTGTACAATATCCCCGCGCGACAAGTAAAGCTGCAGGTCTCCGGTTTCCAGTTTTTGAAAATCCATCAGCTGGCGGGTCATGCGCTGCAGCCGGCGCGCATTCCGGTGGATGAGTTCCAGACTGTTTCTCAGTTTTTCGTCCACATGAAACGTCTTGACAATTTTTTCAAGCGGATCAATGATCAAAGTCAGCGGAGAATGAAACTCGTGTGAAATATTGGTGAAAAAATGCGTTTTAATCTGATCCAGTTCGTACATTTTTTCCAGTTCCAAGTGCTCCATTTTCAGTTTATGGCGCAGACGCTGGCGGCTGATAAAATAATTCAGAACAAAGGAAATGAGCGCCAGGACGAGAAGCGCTTCAATCAGATAAGCCCACCAGGTTTTCCAAAACGGGGGATGAATCAGAATATTGACCGAGGCGCCGGTTTCGTTCCAGATGCCGTCATTGTTCGAGGCTTTGACTTTGAATACATAACGACCCGGATCCAGGTTCGTATAGGTTGCGGTGCGCCGGGAGCCCACATAATTCCAACTGGATTCAAACCCTTGCATCATATAGGCATATTGATTCTTTTCAGGAGAAATATAGTTCAGAGCCACAAAATCAAAAGAAAAAACCGAATGACGGTAGCTGAGCTCTATCGCCCGGGTTTCACTGATATCCTGCTGCAGCAATGAATCGCGCTCTCCAATCTCTACCGACTCGTTAAAAATCCTGAAATCGGTGAGGAGCACAGGCGGAATAAAAGAATTGCGTTCGAGATTTTTGGGCTGGAACATGTTAAAGCCGTTATTGCCGCCGAATACCAGCGAACCATTGCTCAGCAGCAACGAGCTTCGGGAACTGAATTCATTAATTCGCAACCCATCCGACATATCGTAATTGACAAAGGTTTCGGTCACCGGATTAAACCGCGACAATCCTTTATTGGTCCCGAGCCACAGCATGCCGTCGTTATCTTCAACAATGGATCTAATCTCATCATTGGGCAGGCCAACGTCGACGGTATAGTGTTCAAACGTTCCGGTTTCACGGTCAAAGCGATTCAATCCGCCGATGGTGCCCACCCAGAGTGTGGAATCCCGGGACACCAGAATGGACAAAACAAATCCCTTGCTTAGACTGCCGGTATCGGATTGTTCGTGTTGATAATTGACAAACTTTTTACTAACCGGATCAAAGTGGTCCAGACCGGCATCCGTTCCCACCCAGAAGGTTCCGTCATGATCCCGGCAAATCACCCGTACATCGTCATCACTCAGATTGCTGTTTTCAGATCGGTAAATCCGGGTCGAATCACCGGTCGGATCCAAAAACGTCAAACCGCCCCAAAACGACGCCATCCAGAGATTGCCGGCGAAATCAGACTCGATGTCAAAAATATTATTGCTTCCCAGAGCATGGGTTTCACGCGTGAAACGTTTTACACGTCCGGAATTTGGATCGAATCGGTACAATCCATCCGCCCAGGTTCCAACCCATAACTGCTTTTCCTGATTTTGAAACAAACTCAGGATGACATCACTGCTCAAATTGCTGTTGGCCGCCGTATAATGCTTGAAAGTTTTATTTTGCGGATCAAAAACATTCAGACCGCCGCCGTCCGTACCAATCCACAGTTGACCTCTCTCATCCTCCAGGAAATTGGTCACCATATTATGACTCGGACCGTTTTTCCGGCCCGGAATATGTTTGTAATGCTGAAAGGCGGCCTTGCCGCGCATCATCAGATTAATGCCCCCGGCAAACGTGCCCACCCAGATATTACCCGACCGATCCTTGTAAATTGAATAAACAGAATTGGGAATCGAGTCCGCCCGGGTCAAACGGATCCACCTGATTGTGGTAAAACACATTTCGATTGACGTCCAGAACATCAAGGCCGCCGTTTTCCGTGCCAATCCAGAGATGTCCGTCTTTATCTGGCATCAACGACAAAACACTGTTGCTGGCCAGGCTGTTTTCACCAGACTGCCGGTAATGGGTCACAGCAGACAAACGCAGGTCACGCAGATCGATTTTGTACAGTCCGTCGCTCTGAGTGCCGATCCAGAGGCACGAGTCAAGTTCGGCCATATCCATGATGCCCGACTGTGTCAATCGCTGATCCTCAAACAACGGAACAAATGTGTCAGTTTGTTCTTCATAGATGTCAATGCCGCCGTTCCAATGCCCGAGCCAAAGCCGGTTGCCGCTGTCCTCAAACAGAACCCGCACGTCATTGCCGCTGATACCGGAACGGCCGTCTTCGTGTTGATAATGAATAAACTGACCGGTTTCAGAATCATAACGGTCCACACCACCGTTACGGGTGCCGATCCACAGCCGGCCCCGTCTGTCCTGAATAATGGCCTCGATTTGATCGTCACTGATGCTGCCGGGGTGCTCATCACTGTGTTTAAAAGTCTCAAAATGATGCATGGCATGATCATAAACATTCAGTCCGTCACTCGTGCCCACCCACATCTTGCCGTCCGCGTCCTGACAGATGGACGAAATATAATTATGGCTGATGGAATAAGGATCATTCTGATGATAGGTGTAAATGGAAAAATCGTATCCGTCATAGCGGTTCAGCCCATTCGACGTGCCGAACCACATAAATCCCCGGGCATCCTGGGAGCTACAGGTCACATGTGATCTCGACAGACCGTCCGCTGTACTGAGATGCGTAAAGCGAAGATTCTTGTACTGAGAATGGACGGCGTTGGCCATCAATAAGAAAAAGAGAATGAGAAATAGTTTATTTTTCAATTAACCGTCACCTGTGCTCTCTGTTACCAGCAAGTTGTACGATACACAGCCATGCATTACCCCCGAAAACAATAAAATCGCAATTGTTAAAACGGCTTGAAACCATCCAATGTCTTTTTAATAACGATTATCAATAACGATAATCAAAAGTAACCACAATTGCAAGATATTTCATCAGCAAGACTCTGTATCTATCGCTTAAAAACGACGGTTTCATGATAGAGTTCCCTCCTGTTTTATGCAAATTTCCTTTGCATAATAGATTACAAATGGTTAAAATAAACAAGCGAGCCGCCTACTATCGGATCGGGGTTATTTATCAAGCATTTCAATTTGTGTTCAGTAAAGGAGAAATCATGAGATCAATACTCGTATGTATTCTGTCTCTACTGTTGTTCATCAGCTGTACAGATTCATTCAAAGATCAATGGAAAGAAAAAGACAGCGCTGAATCGATTGATTTGGCCGGATCCATCGTATCCACACCGGCCCAAACCCTTAAAACCACAGCTTCGATCACGCTAATTTTCAACCAATCCATGGTTCCGGAACACTTTAAAGACAAAGTACTGGATCAATCACCGTTCAAATTCAAGCCTGCCATCCAGGGTGAAGCGCGATGGGTTGATCCCTCCACGCTCACGTTTAAACCTGCCGAAGCGCTGCCCCCGGGTGTATCCTATACCGGCAAACTGATCGGCAGCCGCGCATTGCCTGGCAAAACCGGCAGTGATTTCACCTTTAGCTTTAAAACCGCAGAACAGGACATCAACACATTCGACTGGTCATTCAAGCCCGCAGACGGCGCGCCGCATCAGGTGCGGCTGCAGGCCGGAATAGAGTTTGCCCAAAAAGTTGATCCGGAAAAGCTGAACAACGATCTCAAAGGCACGATCAACTCAAAGCCGCTCAAGCTCCGGGCCGAGACAGCCGATGACGGCCGGCATGCATACGAGATCATTTCCGAGCCGGTACAGCGCGGTGAACGCGTGCAGTATGTCACATTAAAGCTACCCTCCGATTATACAGCCGACAACAAACCCTGGAGCCAAACCCTGATCCTGCCGGAAGCCCATACGTTCAAGGTGATCACGCATACCCATAAAAGCCAGCCCGGAGATGAACTCAAAACATACGGCTTTCGATTTTCCGATCCCATTGCAAAAGATCGGGATTTGAGCGGTTATGTGAGCATTGATCCGGCTGTTGATTATGAATTGAGTCTATCAGACAATTATCTTTTGCTCAAAGGCAAATTCATCCCCGGCCGCGAATACGTGATTCACATTCGCAAAGGATTTAAAAGTGCACTGAACACGCAATTGCAGAATGATTATAAAGCGGCGTTCCGCCTGGCCAATCAAAAACCCAAAATCGAATGGCTCTCGGAAGGTGTTTTTCTGCCGCCTGCCAATGACTATCGTCTGCAGTTTAAAAGCATAAATGTCGGAAAAATGCGTGTAGAGGTGCACGAAATATTTCCGCAAAATCAGGGATTTTTTCTGCAGAACAACATGCTCGGGGGTGATCAGAAACGCTACGTCAATGACCTGAACCGGGTGGCGGAACAGATTTACAACAAAGAACTGCACCTGGACGCGGAACGCAACACCTGGATGCGCGGTGAACTTGACCTGAGTCCGGTGTTTAGCGATAAAACCAATGCCATGTTTGTGGTCACCTGTCAATTTAACCGCGATGACCTGGTCGGCAGACCGACAAACAATGAAAATTCGGTATCCGCCGACGAACTGTATTATCCGGATACCGGTTATTATGACAATCCCGACCGCTACGGCTATTATCGCGAGAACGGCACCCGACTCAAAGTGCTGATTTCATCCAACATCGGTCTATCGCTTAAAAAAGCCGATGACGGTCTGCATCTGTACGCTGCTGAACTATCCGATGCCAAACCGGTCTCCGGCCTGACTCTGACCCTGTATACCTATCAGAACAAGGCGCTTCAAACCCGGCAAACCGATAAGGACGGGCATGCGCATTTTACAGCAGATGACGGATATTACATCAAGGGCGTCAATGATCAGGGAATTGCCGTGATCAAACTGAATCAGTCGGGCTGGGAAACGTCTACCTTTGATGTATCCGGTGTCAGCCGCGGACAGGACGGCATCAATCCTTTTATTTACACCGACCGCGGTGTGTATCGGCCGGGTGATACGATACATCTGTCCGCGATTCTGCGTACGAACACCGAAACTCCGCCCGCCCAACAGCCGATTCTGCTCAAAGTGTTCAATCCTCACAACCAGATGACGCATGAACTGAAAACCCAAAGCGGTGAGTTTGGCCATTGTTCCTTTGAGCTATCGACCCCACCCGGTGCGCCCACCGGCAACTGGCGCGCTGAACTGGAATTTGCCGGACAGACCTTTACTCACTGGTTGAAAATCGAACGGTTAAGCCCCAACCGGCTCAAGGTGAATCTAATGCTGCCGGATACCGTCACCGGACGGCCGCCGGTATTGAACGGCAACGTAACATCCCAATACCTGTTCGGCGCTCCGGCATCGCGGCTGCGCGTTCAGGTCGAGGCGTCTCTGTCCCAAGCCTCGTTCAGCGTGCCCGGCTATGAACACTATTCGTTTACGGATGAAGAAGACCGGTTCTCGCCCCGTGAACACACGCTCCTGTCGGATACCCTGAATGAACAGGGAACTATTAACTTTGATTATACCTTTTCCCAATCCGTGCAACAGGCCAAGCTGGTGCGCGCCCATGTCAATGCCACGGTCTATGAGCGCGGCGGGGGGTTCACCCGCGAGCAGCAGTCCATGCTCATCAAACCGGTGGACAGTGTGGTGGGAATCCGGCGCCCGGATTCGCAGTATCTGCGTACCGGTCAGGATTATGAATTTCCCGTGATCGTCACCACATTCGACGGTCAGCCGGTCTCCGGTCACAACCTGCGGGTCTCACATTACATCAACCGCAATTACTGGTGGTGGGAATACTATCGCAACCGCGATAAAACATTCAGGAAACTGGACAACACCTTTGAGGTGGAAAGCAAAACTCTGAAATCCGCAACCAATCCGCTGGCGTTTCGAACCCTGGTGGATGAAGAAGGTCTTCACATGATCCGTGTCGAAGACCTGCAGACCGGCCAGAGCGCGTCCGTCACCTTTAGCGCCTCGCAATGGGGACGTCAGGCGCAGCCGGACGAACAAACCGATCAGCCGTTCCTGAATCTCACCCTGAATCAGGACCGCTTTGCGCCGGGTGACAAGGCGGAACTCAGCTTTACCACTCCGGATAAAGGCCTGTATTTGTTTACCCTCGAACAGGACGAACGCATCCTGCTGCAAAAAGTGGGATCCGTGGACAAGGAACGCACGAAAATCGGGTTTAAAATCACGCAGGACATGATCCCCAACTGCTATGCGTCCCTGAGTTTGATCCAGCCGCACGAACACAAGGACAACGATCTGCCGCGGCGCATTTTCGGCATCCAGCCTGTGTTCGTGGAATCGCCGCAGACGCGCCTGAATGTGCGGATGACGGCTCCTGAAACGGTGCGTCCGGGCGAGTCGTTCCGCATCGACATTGCCAATCCCAACCGCAAAGCGATTTCCGCTACCCTGGCGATCGTGGACGAAGGGCTGCTAAATTTGACAGATTTTACAACGCCCGATCCCTGGGAGCACTATTTCAAAAAACTGCGTCTCGGTGTGACCACACTGGATACCTGGGATGAGATTCTGGGTGTGCTCCTTCCGGATATGAACGTGTATTTCTCCATCGGCGGCGGCTATGCCGAGGCGATGGCCAAACGCGCCGGGGCGGGACTCGCAGAACTGGAAAATATCCAACGCTTCAAACCGGTGGTGTTTTTCAAAGGCCCGTTCAGTATAAAACCGGGTAAAACAAAAGCTCTTTCCTTTGATATGCACAACACTATCGGCTCGGTACGCGCCATGCTCACCGCCTGCAGCGGCCATGCTTATGCTGCGCAGGACGCGGATATCCGGGTCAAGAGTCCATTGATGGTGCTGCCCACCATTCCGCGTTTCGCGCGTCCCGGCGACAAATTTTATGTGCCTGTGACGGTGTTTGCCCATGACGAGAATATCCGCAACGTTACTGTCGAATGCCGAACCTCGGACCTGCTCAACATCCGGGACAGCACGCGCAAATCCCTGACCTTTAAAGGAACCGGTGAAAAAGACGTGATCTTTGACATACAAGCTGATGAACGCATCGGCGGCTCCGAGCTGACCGTTCAGGCCGAATCCGGCCGTGAGCAGGCGTCGGCGCAGGCCGAGTTTCCGGTGCGGCCGTTCAATCCGTTCTATACCCGGGTCACCGATACCACGGCTCAGGACCAGCCGGTGGTATTAACTCCGGAAAAAATCGGCTTGCCGGGCACCAACTCGGCGACCCTGGCGTTCACCCGCATTCCCGACATCCAGCTGCAGAAACGTTTTAAACGCGTGATCCGTTATCCCTACGGCTGCCTGGAACAAACCGTATCCACCGGCATGGCACAGTTGTATATTGACAATGTCATGGACGTCAGTGAACAGGAAGCTCAAGCCATCCAGAACAATATCACTCAAACCATTGATAAACTGCCGTCGTTTCAGATCAAACAGGGATTTTCGTTCTGGCCGGTGAACGAGTATTACAAACAGCGCTACTCGGACTGGGGCTCTATTTATGCGGGACATTTTCTGGTGCTCGCCGAACAACTGGGCTATCACATCCCGGCATCGCTCCTTCGGCGCTGGCGGCAAAGCGCGCAAAGCCAGGCCGGAGAGGTCCGGGAAGATCATCGCTATCAGGCATACCGGCTGTATGTATTGTCCCTCGCCGGGCATCCGCATCACGGCGCCATGAACCTGATGCGTGAAACCCTGCTGCCGGAGCTGGATCCGCTGTCCCAATCACTGCTGGCCGCAGCATACGCCCTGTCCGGCGAACAGGCGGCGGCCAACGATATTCAGAAACAGATCGACACCTCGATTTCTCCGTATCGGGAAATGAGCGGCACCTTTGGTTCTGTGATCCGCGATCAGGCGCTCATGACCTGCTGCGCTCTGGATATGCAGGACGTGAAAGCAGCCGCCGGACATGTGCGCGCCTTTAGCAAGCAGTTCAGCGCCACAGGCTGGTATTCTACGCATGATATCGGATCTGCGCTATTGGCATCGTCTAAATTTTACGCGCAATCATCCCTGTCACAGGGCAGTGTGGAATTCAGCGTGCAGACCGGTGACAATGCCGCCAAAGATTTTATTCTGAACGATTACCAGATGTCCATGGACGTCAGCGATGCCTATGCCAAAGCGATCACTGTGACGCCAAAATCCGATGCGCCGCTATTTATCACGCTGTTCGAGGAAGGCATACCTCTAAAGGATATCATTCCGGCGCAGCAGCAGGGTGTCAAGCTGGCGCGCGCGTTTTACGGCAAAGAGGGACACGAAATATCCGTCGAGGCTCTGTCCCAGGGACAGCCGTTCTGGGTCCGTTACCAGGTGATTAATCAGAGTGGAAATCCGCTTGAGGAACTGGCCCTGTCGAGTCTGCTGCCGGCCGGCTGGGAGATCATCAATCCGCGCCTGACACAGCAGAACCTACCGACCTGGATTCAATCTTACAATCCGGATAACGGCGAGTATATGGACATCCGCGACGACCGGGTCAACTGGTTCTTTGATCTGCACCGCGGTCAGAAAAACTTTTTTATCCAGGTGAATCCCACATTCGCCGGCACGTATACCCTGCCGCCGGTGACGGTGGAAGCCATGTATTCGCCGGAGGTGTCGGCCGCGATTGAATCCGGTGAGGTTGAGGTCAAGCCGGCGTTTTAAATAATAAAATAGAATTAAATAAAATTCAGGCCAATAAATATTCCCAACGATTTGAAATCATAATTTGGATTAACTCTTGTTTTTCTTTGCGATCTTTGCTTCTTTGCGTGGATTGATTTTTTAAAAGAGATGCAGGCAGAGGCGCAGAGAAAGGACAGCCAAGGAAAAAACTGTATATTCAATTTTTGATTATCTTTACTATCTTTGTCGCTAAAATTTCTTACCCGCTCGATTCGCTATAGAACCATTTTTTTCTTGCATTTGCGGAATTATTTTGCATATTTGAGGTGAATAACCTTGTACAATTCTCCCCGCAATAATCTGTCTGACATCTCAGGCAGCCGCACAAATTCCTGCAGACACGTACAGCTGTATAGCGTGTCCTGCATCATTTGAATCTTTACGTTTAAACATATACGGAGCCATTATGAATACAAAACAATTTGCAATGATCCAAACAGTCCTGATTTTGGCTGTAATAACCCTGATTTTTCTGGCAACCGCATGCAATACCAATCAAAGCCCCATCCCGGTTGAAATCCGCGAGGAAAACGGCCGCTTTGAACTGTATCGGGACGGAAAACCCTACTTTATTAAAGGCGTAGGCGGCTGGGGACATCTGGACCTGCTGGTCTCCATCGGCGGCAATTCCGTCCGAACCTGGGGAACCGGAGAGCGCACCATGGCCCTGCTGGACAAGGCGCATGAAAAAGGCCTGTCTGTCTGTTTAGGGCTGGACATGCAACGCGAACGTCACGGGTTTGACTATAACGATGAACAGGCCGTGGCGCAGCAGCTGGAGCGCATGCGCGCCGAGGTTCTGAAATACAAGGATCACCCGGCCGTGTTGATGTGGGGTGTTGGCAATGAACTGGGACTCAATTACACCAACCCTCAAGTCTGGAACGCGGTGAACGATGTATCGAAAATGATCCATGACCTGGATCCGCATCATCCCACCACCACCATGACCGCAGGCGTTGTTGAGGAGCGCATGCAGGAGATCAAGCAACGCTGCACAGACCTCGATCTGCTGGCAGTCAATGCCTACGGCAGTCTGGCCCGACTAACTGAGGATGTAAGGAAAACCGGCTGGGAAAAAGCCTATATCGTCACCGAATGGGGGCCCACCGGACACTGGGCGGCGCCGCGCACGGAATGGGATGTGGCCATTGAAGAGACTTCGACTGAAAAACGAAAGGCGTATTACAAGCATTACCAACAGGCCATCGCAAGTGACACCAGCCGCTGTCTCGGTTCTTATGCGTTTCTGTGGGGACAAAAACAGGAGCGCACGCATACCTGGTACGGCATGTTTATGGAAAACGGCGATCCCCTGGAAGTGATCGATGCCATGCAGCGCAACTGGACCGGCGAATGGCCGGAGCACCGCTCCCCGAGTATTGATTCGGTGAGACTGGACGGACAACAAGCCATTGATGATATTTCTGTACAACCCGGTGAACCGGTCGAGGCTGTGGTCTATTCGCATGCCGCGGATTCTCAATCGGTTCAGATCGAATGGGAGATTTACCACGAAAGCACGGATCTGAAATCCGGCGGCGACCGCGAAGGCAAACCCGCCAAAGTAGAAAACCGTTTTGAGCAGAATCACACCGTCCAAGCCCGATTCAAAGCGCCGCAACAGCCGGGTCCCTATCGCATTTTTGTGTATATCAAAGACCCCGACATTAACCGCACCGCTACCGCCAATATTCCGTTTTATGTGAACCAGTAAGACGAACACAAACAGTACGTACCCCGGTACGTACTGTTTTAACATTTTTTATTTTATTGCTTTTTTTACACTTGGCAATAAATTAAAATAGCATACCAGAGCATAACTGTTATGCGACAAACAGGAGAGGCAGGATTTTGTCTGTTATCCGGGGCGATCTTTTTGCGATGTTGCCATGCAACGCCTGGTCGGGAATCCCGATTGCCCGTCAAGCACCTGCAACGATCATTTGCAGCACAACAATAAACAACAATCCTGTTGCAAATCCTCAATAAAACACGTATCTTTCAGGATTCCCGAGTTTAAAAATCCGGTTTAGCGGCAGGCGGTTATATCTGGCACATACTGCAAATCGGAATAGCGAAACAGAATTGTCAGAACAATCATGGAGAACAGCATGAAAACACTCAAATGGGGTCTCGTCGGATGCGGTGATATCGCGCAAAAACGCGTGGCACCGGCGCTGCGTGATTTGAAAACCTGCGAGCTGCATGCGGTGGCGCGTTTGCATGACGAACTGGCAGAGCCGTTTGCCCGCACATTCGGCGCTGAAACCTGGTACAGCGACTGGCATGACTTGATTCAGGACCCGGAAATTGAGGCGGTGTATATCGCCACGCCCGTCTATCTGCACGCGCAACAAACCATTAAAGCGGCACAAGCCGGCAAGCACGTGCTGTGCGAAAAACCGATGGCATTGAATAGCAAAGACTGCGACCGGATGATCGAGGCGTGTGAATCGCATCATGTCAAACTCGGCATTGCTTATTATCGACGATTTTATCCCATCATCCAGCGGATTAAAGAAATTCTGGCGTCCGGGGAAATCGGTAAACCGGTGATGGCGGATGCACAGGCTTTTCGCTGGTTCGATAAAAAACCGGGAGAAGCGCGTTACTGGCTGCTAAAAAAAGACAAATCCGGCGGCGGCCCCATGATGGATTTCGGCTGTCACCGCATCGAGGTGCTGCAAAATCTGTTCGGAACGGTTTATAATACCCGGTCTGATCTTTATAATCTGCAGTTTGACCGGGAGGTTGAAGACACAGCGTTTGTGTCCATGGGATTTGACAACCAGATTCACGGCATGATCCGGGTGTCCGATGCGGTGCAGGGAAACCGCGACACCCTCGATATTTACGCCACACAGGGTACACTGCGCGTTCCGGTACTCAATCAAGAAATTCTGCGCGTCAAATCCGGATCAGAGGAGCGAATGGAACGGCATCCGCGTCACGAGAACGCACATCTTCCCCTGATCCACGAATTCACACAGGCTGTTTTTGAAAACAGAGACCCCGCGGTGACCGGCACTGACGGTAAACAGGTTTCTCAAATACTGGATGAAATCTATAAACAAAACACATAAAACAACAAGGAGAGTAACATGAAACGCAATACATGGTTTAAATTTACAACTGTGTTGACGGCTACTGCAGCGGTTCTGCTCATCATGTGCGGCAGCGTTGCCGAGGTCCAATTCCCGATTGACGTCGGAGAAAAACCGGAAAGCATTACCAAGGGATTTAACGGCAATTATTATGTCACTCTGATGGACGGCAATGAACCCGAGGACGGCGAAATCGTCGAACTCGCACCGGGTGTTGTCCGCACGTTTTCCACGAATTTTAACGACCCAAAGGGCATTGTTTATCTGAACAATCATCTGTATGTATCGGATGTCACCAAAATCTGGGAGATTGATGCGAACGGCGTTGCCGGCGTTTGGGTTGATCAAATGGATTTCCCGCATGAGGTTCTTTATTTGAACGATGTTGCTGTGGATGAAAACGGCACCGGCATTTATGTCACGGATATGGGCGCATCAAACCAAATGTGGGACCAGGAGGACAAGCTTTGGCCGCTGGACAGCGACGAGGCAGCAGCCATCCCGGTGGTCGGGCGCGTGTATCATGTCGATCTTGACGGAAATGTGACGATAGCCCAGGACACCTCGGATATAATGCTGAATCCCAACGGCGTAAATGTGAACAATGACGGAAAGCTGTTGATCGGCGCCTTCTTTTTGGGCAATCTGCTTGTTCAGGAGGACGGCGATCTGACCCAGCTGCCCGGCGCCTATCGCGGCGCAGACGGGGTGGCCCAGGACAGTCAGGGCAATTATTATATCAGCAGCTGGGCGCAGGGCACTCTCTGGAAAATGGATGCTGCCACCGGGGAATCCACCGTGCTCGTGGATACTCTGCAGAGCGCAGCCGATTTTTATCTGGAAGAGGACAAAGGCCGGTTATTGTTGCCCGATATGAAGGCCGGAACGGTTTATGAAATCAAACTACCGTAATCTATTCAGCCCCGGATGCTTTTCCGGGGCCTTGAATATACTCTATAGCGACACAGCTTCTAAAGCGTATCAAGCCGTATCCCAAAATCTGTAAAAACAGTCCATACTCACCGACCCGGTACAAGATTGAATCATCAAGCCACTCGAGTTCAACACGAAAGGAAAACGTCATGACACAGGTTGTTTTGAAACAATTCAAGTTTACAGTGTTCTTAATCCTGGTCAATTTCAGTCTGAGCATGAAAACACAAGCAGAAACACCCCCCTTTGTTCTGAACAATACCCATAAAGTCCAGATGAAATCGGAATGGACCGGTCACGAACATGAATTGGTCATTTATTTACCAGACAGTTATGAAAATTCACCTGAAAAACATTATCCAGTGCTCTATTTTACCGATGCATACTGGGATATGCCGCTTTTGCATTCTATTTACGGACAACTGACCTATGACAATGTGCTGCCTGAATTGATCATGGTGGGATTTTCATATCCGGGAGAGGATGTAAACTATGGTGATCTTCGCTCGAGAGATCTGTCACCGACTCGAGTCAGTGCGGCAAACATAAAATCCGGTCAGGGACCTGAATTTTTAACATTTATTGAAAAAACAGTTATCCCCTACATGCAATCCGAGTACCGAGTCGATGCAAAGGATCGGGCTTTGGCAGGTAGTTCGATGGGAGGTCTGTTCGTATTATACGCCATGTACGAAAAACCAAACCTGTTCAAGCGCTATATCGCCATCAGTCCGGCAGCCGGATGGGACAACCGCTATCTGTTCGACCGTGATGATCGATATGCCGCAACTCATAAAACATTGCAGGTTCGCTTGTTTCTGTCCTACGGTACAGACGAATATGAACCCTTTCGCGAACCCATTATCGCACTGCAAAAGAAACTGGCGACGCGGAACTATGACGAGTTTGCCCTCCTCAACTTTGCTATTGAGGGTGAACGCCATTCCGGGGTCAAATCCGAAGGATACAGTCGCGGACTGCGCTGGATCTTTCAAAACATTGCACCTCACGGACCAAGCGGATTGGAGAGAGAGATTCAAAGCGGAGCAGAGTAATATATTGAATCCGGTCATTGACATTCTACCGTTAACGCATGAACAGCATCGGTTTCAGCAGGAAACAATGTATCAGGCTGTATTCGTTCCGGAAGGTGCAGAACCTCCGGATCGGAGCATTCTGTCAGATCCCGCACTCACCCGGTACTTTCAGAACTGGGAAAAAAATGGAGATACGGGATTCATTGCCGTAAATAAACGAACCGGACAAGAAATGGGAGCCGCCTGGTTCAGATTATTCCCTGAGCAAAACAAAGGTTATGGATTTGTCGATGAGGATACCCCTGAACTGGTTCTGGCAGTGTTGCCGGAATTCCGCAGCAGGGGGATCGGAACCCTGCTGCCTAAACAGCTTTTACAGAGCGCAGAATCCGGGTATAAAGCTATATCCTGGAGTGTATCAGCGGACAATCCGGCAAAACGATTGTATGAACACGCTGGGCGCTGATAAATTTTACAGTCCTCTATTGTATGTTTGAATGAAAAGGATTACCTTGGAACAACAATTAGCCAATATGATTCGAATCCATTCATCCCCATCGACACATGCATTGCAACCAATTATCTGAAAACAGTGTTCTGCTATTCGACCGAAACGATCACAGCTGGAATCTGTTCTCCCATCCTCTCCGCATTATCCAGGCAGACAGCTGTCAGGAGGTCCTGCCCGCTCTCACAGAAATCGAATCCGCAGTCAGACAGAACGGATTGTGGGCGGCGGGGTTTCTGTCCTACGAAGCGGCTTCCGCATTTGATCCGGCGCTGCACACGCATGCACCAGCCGGTTTTCCGCTGCTATGGTTCGGCCTGTACCGTCAGGCAGAGCCGGTCCGGTTTCCCAACCAGCCGAGCGGAGAGGCGGGAGCCTTGATTTGGCAGCCCTCTGTCACACGGAAACACTATCTGCGTTGCATACAGACCATCAAACAGCACATCAGGCGCGGCGACACCTATCAGGTGAACTATACCTATCGTCAGCGGGCAGAATTACACAGTGAACCCTGGCCGCTGTTTCAGCAGATGATCCGCGCTCAGGGTCCGGGGTACGGCGCCTGCATCAATCTACCGGACTGGTGCATCTGCTGCGCGTCGCCGGAATTGTTTTTCAGCACTAATGCAGACAAATTGGTATCCAAACCGATGAAAGGCACCGCTGCGCGCGCCGTTACAGCATGTCAGGATCAGCAGCGGGCCAACCGGCTTTACCACTCTGCAAAAGACCGGGCGGAAAACACCATGATTGTGGATATGGTGCGCAACGACATGGGGCGGGTGGCCCGGACCGGCAGCATCGACGTCCCCTTTCTGAACCAGGTGGAGCGCTATCCGACGGTCTGGCAAATGACCAGTACCGTCACTTGCTTGACAGATGCTTCCCGGGTCAATATTTTCAAGGCGCTCTATCCGGCAGCCTCCATCACCGGCGCTCCCAAGGCAAGCGCCATGAACATCATCACGAAACTCGAGACCACACCGCGGAATATATACACCGGCAGCATTGGATTCATGTCCCCGGAAAACCGATCCCAGTTCAACGTGGCCATCCGCACTCTGCTGTGGAACAAGAAATCGGGCCGGGCCGAGTACGGAACCGGCGGCGGCATTGTCTGGGATTCTGTTGATTCTCATGAATACCGGGAAACACTCACCAAAACAAGGATTTTACATCAAATGCCGCCCCACTATCTGTTCGAATCATTGTTATGGAGGGCGGAAACGGGTTTCTTTCTTCTGGATCTGCATTTAGACCGTCTGCGCCACTCCGCTCGTTATTTTGGATTTCCGTTTGACGCAAGCAGAGCCGGGCAGCAGCTGAAATCCGGAATAGATACAGACAAGCAGGAATTAAAAGCAAAATTATATCTCTACCCGGATGGAAACATGGCTATTGAGGCATCTCCGCTCATCCCGCATCCCCGGCGCTACCGCATCAGCCTGGCCAGTGCGCCGGTTTCTTCGGACGATCCCCGTTTGTACCACAAAACCTCGGACCGAAGCATGTACGAACGCGCCCTGCAGCAGGCATCCACAGCGGACGTCCTGCTCTGGAATGAAAAGCACCGACTCACCGAATCCTGCACCGCCAATATCGCCTTGCAGATCGACGGTCTATTGTACACTCCTCCGGTTTCCGCCGGCCTGCTGCCCGGTGTGTATCGACGTTATTTGCTGGAGCAGAAAAAACTGCGTGTCAAATCATTAACCCGGGATGATCTGCTGAACAGCCAAAAAGTTTTCTGCATGAACTCGGTTCGCGGATTGTGGCAGGTTGAATGCGTGATAGTATATTCTTGATCGTATTGGGAGAGATCTGCTGATTGATAGCCTGCATCTGGCCCTCAGCCTGGGCTGTTACCACAACGCCCTGGCCTTTTAGGACTTTTCCAGTTCAATATTGTGAGTCACTTTTTCATTGGCGGTCAATTTGACTTGCAGCGTCTTTTCCCGATAGCCGATATAAGTGACATGCATTGAATAGGCGCCGGGCGGAACATTGTTGATGACATAATTGCCTTTCATGTCCGTTGCTGCGCCGATATGGGTCCCCTCTAAATATACATTGGCCCCCGGAAGCGAATTACCGGTTTTGCTGTCAACCACCTTTCCACGTATTAATGAGGCTGCCAGGGCCTGAGATGCGAAAAAATAAAACAGTGCAAAACAAACGAGAATCAAAGAACGGTTTATTACAAATTGGTTCCTCATGCCTGCTTCCTGTTATATATATTGAATTTAAAATATATAAATGCATGACCATAAGCAATAAAAATATTTAAACAATTTTGATCTTTTTAAAAGACGCTTTAAGAACAGAGACAGGTGCTATACATTAGCAGTAAAAAAAATATGGATAGGATCAATTGAAAACCATCACTCTTTAGGATCTAATTGAGCCGGTAACTATATTTTAAACGCTCCTGGCAGATCATCGGTCATTTCATCGAGCGCCTGCTGCATTTCTGTCAGCTTTGTTTGATACGTTGGATCTTGTGCAAGATTGTTTGTCTCACCCGGATCCTCCGAGATATTATACAATTGATCCGAATCAAAATACCCCGGCCGCTTGCCATAAGATTCGTGTTCAGCATGACCTCCACCCGGTATGATTTCCAGATGACTGTAAGGTTTGGAAGGATCGCGGTTGACAATTTTCATATTTCGAAACTCTCTGCCGCGATTGTATGCATCCAGCACCTGTTTTCTTTCAGAAAAAGTCCTGTTTTCCGCATAATCCGGATATCGTAAAGCAATATACTTCCAGTCCCCCATTAACAGTCCGCGACTGTACCCCAATTCAAAGTATAGCCGGTCATGTATAATTTTTGAACGTCCCTGCAGAACCGATCGAAAACTGGTGCCGTCAAACATATTCGGATCATAGCGGCTGTTGGTATAGTCCAGAATGGTGGGTGCAAAATCAACATTGGATACACGGGTAGTGCTGACCTCACCGCATTCAAAACCACCTTTTTTCCATACCACACTGGGGGTACGAACGCCTCCCTGATAAAGAGTTCCTTTGTCATGCTGACCATGGTCATTGAAAAAGAACAGCAAAGTATCATTATCCAGATTGAGTTCACACAGTTTATCTAACAGAGCTCCCAGAGCATCATCCAGCCATAGCAGATTTTCTCTTCCTGTCCCCTCCAGTCCGGCCTTTTTTATTCGACGCGCAATGGTTTCCCGGGGCGGCATGCCTTCCGGCGGGGATTCCAAAATTCCTTGTGCAGTCACAAGGGGATTGGCATTCCAGGAACGCTCGGGTTCATTAGGCTGATGCGGGACGGTGGTGGCAAAATACAGAAAAAAAGGAGTATTCCGGTTCGATTCGATAAATAAAAGTCCACCCTCTGTGATCCAATCCAGATTCTGCACAGCCACATCCGCCAGTCCGATGAAATTGGGATTATTGTGATAAAGCCGCTCCGCATAATCAAAGCCGGCTTGTTTCACAGCAGCTTGAAGGTTTTCGCTGTTTTCACGTAATTTGGCGGCAATTTTCGGGGCTTTGGGATCGGCATTATAATCCGGGAATTGATAATAATTATTTACATGAATAACATGATTCTTGCCGACCATACCCGTAGTATACCCATTGGCCTGCAGAATTTTGGGAAGCGTGCTGTCCCTTTCAGTGATAAAAGAATTCCACTGGATCACGGTTTGTCCTTTTTCCCGCCGGGTTCGCTGCAAAAATGATTCATTTCTGGCGCGGCTTGCATAGCGTCCGGTCAGACAATTGTAACGGCTCGGCGTACAGACGGGAGAGGCCACATATTGATTCATCATAATTGTGCCTTCACGCGCCAGCCGGTCCAGATTGGGGGTTAAATTTTTGCCGCGTCCTTCCGGCAAAAAATTAAACATTTCCGGAAGCATATCATCGGCAATAAAGAAAATAATATTGGGACGTCTGCACCCGGCGCATCCGGTCAGCGTGTTAGCGGTGGGAAACAAAACAGTACCGGCTGCTGCGAATTTCAAAAACTGACGTCGATTGACACGTGACATACCCGTCTCCAAGCAATACATAACCGTAACCCTAATACGGTTTTTCCACAGACACAACAACATTCATTTAGAGCGGGTCAGGCGCCCTCCCTTCTCGCGCCTGACCATTTGCTCTCCAAGAAACTCTCGGACCAAACATTTGCAAATCCAATATCTGCAATGCCCGAACGTGTGTTTATTTATTCTTCCATTCTTCGTTTATCCAGATCCGACATAATCTCCTGCATTTTATCTTCACTCAACGGATAAATCACCATCAAAAATGCACCCAGCAAACTGGCTGAAGCAGGAATCCAGCTGAACATAAGCCGAAGTCCCTGCATGGTTTCCGGGGTTTGCTCGACATTGGCCTGAAACCCAAACGCTGCCAGCAGCCAACCGGTCAAGGCGCCGCCGATGGCCCATCCGAATTTTTGCGCCATGGTTGACGCAGACATGACCAAACCGGTAGCCCGGCGTCCCCACTTCCATTCTGAATAATCGGCGGCATCCGTGTACATCGCCCAGACCAGCGGCGAGGTCGGACCAAATGTAAAATTAGCCAACACCTGAAAAATGAATATAAGGACAATCTGATCTTTGTCCAGAAAATAATAAGCCGATGTAAAAACAGTGGTCAGCAGCATACAGACAATATAAGTACGTTTTTTGCCGAAACGATTAGACACCCATCCAATTAGGAAAATGGCAATGATCGTCGCAGCGGTTCCCGCCAGCATAAAACTGGTAGCGAGCCCTTTATTCCCGACATAATATTTGAAATAATAAATAATGGCTCCGTTCCTCAGACAGGTGTGCGTGAGGGTGAATATCCCCAGAAAAAACAGAATGACCCACGGAACATTGCGGATCAAATCACCTAAATCATGTTTCAAGGATGTTTTTTGTCGGAGCGACGGCTGCACGCGTTCCTTGGTGTTGAAAAAGGTGATCAGGAACAGAATCATGGCCAGGAGCGCAAAGGTGGTCATGGTCCATTGAAAGCCTTTGCGTTCATTGATCACTTTGAGTTGATAATCCGCTTCATCCCAGTTGATATCCGGGAACCAGACCGGCAGGGCGAATTGCGCCTGTTCAAAGCCGCTTTCCAGAAAAACAATACCGCTGGTGGTATCACCTTCAGCCAGGATTTCCGGCGTATTGACCCAGACCATTTTGTCCAGATCAAGTTTTTCACCCTGCCTGTCCGTTCCTTTGAAGGATAATTTTGATGTTCCTTCGCCCTGTTCCGTGATCACAATTTGGTGTGATTCATTGACAGTGGCAGTAAGCACAGAGGTATCGGCTCCGCCGTAAACGCCAACCAGGGGCAGTGTCACCCCCTGAACAATAAACCCGCCGACAAATGCCAGTATAAACCTGTACTGAGAAAAGCCGGTGCGAACCTTGGGATTGGGTGAAACCACCCCCATCAATGAAGAATAGGGGATATTAATCGCCGTATAAATCATCATCATCAAAGTATAGGTGACATACACATAAATCAGTTTACCCGTGGCATTGAAATTCGGGGTTGTGAATGTCAACACTCCAATGACGGCGTAAGGAATCACCATCCACAGCAAATAAGGGCGAAACTTGCCCCAGCGTGTCTGCGTGCGGTCCGCGATAATACCCATCAGGGGATCATTGATCCCGTCCCAGATCCGGGTCAGAGCAAACATGGTTCCTGCAGCAGCTGCAGAAATCCCGAATACATCGGTGTAAAAATATGCCAGGAAAAATATAAACGTCTGAAAATAGAGATTTGAGGCGGTATCTCCCAGTCCGTAACTGATTTTTTCTGCAAACTTGACCTTGTTCTGACTCATTGTTCCGTCTCCTTGTAAAAAAGCGGGATAGCTCCCGTTTTGTCATTATCCCATTTCAACCCGCACATTCACATTGGCTCCCTGCGCTGCCACCGGCACACATTGACCGTCCAGGGATTTTCCGTCAACTGTGATTGATTTGACGCCTTTTTCAACTCCCTGCGGATTCTCAACAGTGATATTATAAACGGCACCTCTGTATTTGCGTACATAGGTAAAACCGTCCCAGTCTTTGGGTATACAGGGGTCAATCATCAGTCCGTCATAATCGGCGCGAATGCCGAGAATATATTGCGTGATGGCGTAAAAATTCCATGCAGCCGTACCTGTGAGCCAGGAATTTTTAGCTTCACCCGGTTTGACCGCATCCTTGCCGGCAATCATCTGCGCGTATACATAGGGTTCGGTCCGATGCAGGTCGCTGATCTCTTCCAGATAAGAGGGTGCAATTTTTCGATAATACTCAAACGCCCGGCTGCCGCGGCCGATTCGTGTTTCCCCGATCATGATCCAGGGGTTATTGTGACAAAAGATGCCTGCGTTTTCTTTATATCCCGGCGGATAAGTGGAAATTTCGCCCAGGTTCAGATAATAGCGGGTAAAAGGCGGATTGTGCAGCACAATACCGTATTTGCAGTCCAAATGCTCCCTGACCGCATCAAGCGCCTGTTGAGCGCGGCCGTCTTGCACACCAATATCCGCCATGGTGCAAAAACCCTGGGTTTCGATAAAAATCCGTCCCTCTTTGCATTCTTGTCCGCCGACCTTGTCGCCATTGTGATCATAGGCGCGAACAAACCAGTCACCGTCCCACCCGGCTTTGTTGATCACACTAATCATTTCCTCAATATGCGACAGAGCCTCATCCGCTTCTTTTTCTTTATTCAAACGCCGGCACAGTTCAACGTACTCTTTGCCGTAAATTACAAACATGGCTGCGATAAACACGGATTCGGCCTTTCCACCCTCTTTGTTTTCAGTGGTTTGAAAGGACTCGTCCGGGTCATTCGAAAAACAATTCAGATTCAGACAATCATTCCAGTCGGCGCGGCCGATGAGCGGAAGGCCGTGCGGACCTCTATTGTGAACAACATGGTAAAAGGAACGGGACAAATGTTCGAACAAAGAGGCTGTATTGTCAGGATCATTATCGAACATGACATCCTCATCCAGTATATCCATTTTTCCGGTTTCTTTGATATAAGCGGACACCGCCAGGACCAGCCACATGGGATCATCATTGAAATTGCTGCCCACAGCATCATTGCCTTTTTTGGTCAACGGCTGATATTGATGATAAGCGCTGCCGTCCTGCATTTGCGTGGCTGCAATATCCAGAATGCGTTGACGCGCCCGCTCCGGCACCTGATGTACAAAGCCGATCAAATCCTGATTGGAATCCCGGAACCCCATTCCTCTTCCAATTCCGCTCTCAAAATAGGACGCGCTGCGCGACATGTTAAAGGTAACCATGCATTGATATTGGTTCCAGATATTTACCATACGGTCGAGATTTTTATCATGACTTTGAACCTGAATCGCGGACAGCAGATCATCCCAGTATCGGTTCAACTCTTTTAATTGAGCATCCACTTTATCGGCAGTATCAAAAGCGTTGACCAGCTGTTTGGCTTTTTTTCGATTCAAGGCACCCGAAGCATCCCATTTATCATCCGGTTCATTTTCAATATAACCGAGTACAAACACAAAAGTCTGTGCTTCTCCCGGCTCCAGATTGATTTCAAGGCAATGGGAGGCAACCGGTGACCATCCATGGGCCACAGAATTGCCGGGTTTATTGTTCAAAACCGTATCCGGACGATCCAGACCGTTATAAAGACCGGCGAATGTTTCACGGTCCGTGTCGTATCCGGCAACAGGCTGGTTCACCGAATAAAACGCAAAATGATTGCGACGCTCGCGGTATTCTGTCTTGTGAAGGATCATAGAGCCGTCAATTTCAACCTCACCGGTGTTGTAATTCCGCTGAAAATTAGTCATATCGTCCAGGGCATTCCACAGATTCCACTCTATAAACGAGTACAATTTGAATGACTTGCGTTGTTGTGTTTCGTTTTTAACAACCACTTTTTGCACTTCGGCATTATCATTCACGGGGACAAAAAATAAAACCTCGGCGCTCAGGCCGTTTTTTACACCGCGAATGACAGAATATCCAAGTCCGTGCCGACAGGAATAGTCATCCAGTTCGGTTTGTACAGGCTGCCAACCCGGATTCCAAACCGTGCCGGCGTCATTGATGTAAAAATAGCGCCCGTTGGTGTCGAGAGGAATATTATTGTAACGGTATCGGGAGAGTCTGCGAAATCGTGCATCTTTATAAAAGCTGTAACCACCGGCTGTATTCGAGATGAGAGAAAAAAAGTCCTGGCTTCCCAGATAATTGATCCAGGGGTAGGGAGTGCGGGGGTTGGTAATCACATATTCCTTCTTGTTGTCATCAAAATAACCAAATTTCATCTTTTTTTTGTCTCCTGTACTAGGGTTTAGAAATATTTTCCATAGGATTCGCAATTTTTTCAGATTCCGGGCGGCCATCAAGAGGCAGGACATTATTTTTTTCCGCCCAAGCTTGCCATTTTTCAGACAAGGATTGTACCATCTGCGGATATTCAGCCGCAATATTTTGTGTTTCGCACCTGTCTGTTCTCATATTGTAAAGTTCCCATTCCCCGGTGTACGGCGGATCAGTTTGTGCGTGCGAAATCAGTTTCCAATCACCGTCACGTACAGCCCGGTTGGCGCGATGTTCCCAGAACAATGTCCGGGATGTGGGTGCAGTGGTTTCCTGAATCCAGGGTAGAACGGATATCCCCTGTAAATATCCGGCCTTGTTGCCAAAAATCAAATCAGCCATACCGGCTGCCTGCAGACAGGTCGGAACAATATCAATGACGTGTGCGATTTGACGGCAGATCCGCCCGGGATCCCCGATTTGTTCAGGCCAGTGAGCAATCAGCGGAGCGGCAATACCGCCTTCGTAAGTTTGTCCTTTATAGCCGCGGAAGGGTGTATTGCTGCAATGAGCCCAGGATTTGCCATAGCTCTCAAAACTGATCCGGGTGCCGATCAGGTCCGTGCGATCTGATCGGCGTGAGATTTGTTCATCGCTTGCGCCGTTGTCGCAAGTAAACAATATCAGAGTATTATCCAGGGCGCTATGCTCTCTCAAGGTATCCAGAATCCGTCCAATGCCTTGATCCATGCAATCAATTTGAGCGGCATAGACAGACATTCTTTTATCCATATCATCTTTTTCCTGATCACTCAGATCTTTCCAGTTTTGGATTCCCGGTAAAAATGTACAGTCTTGCGATAGGATATCTTGATCAAGCATCTTTTTATAGCGAGATTCCCGCAGTCTATCCCATCCCTGCAGGAATCGCCCCCTGTATTTTTGAATATCTGCTTTTTTCGCGTGCAGCGGCCAGTGCGGAGCGGTATAGGCCACGACCATGAAAAACGGATTGGCATTTTTTTCAAAATGCTCACCGAGGAAAAGGCGGGCGGCATCGCTTATGGAATCCGTGAAATAAAAATTGCGGTTGATCCGGGCGCGTGAGTTGTGCCACATGAGTGAGGGCGGATCAAAGTAGCTGCCTCCCCCGCCCAGTGTGCCGAAAAAGCGCTCAAATCCGCGCTGCATCGGCCAATTCTTCATATCCCCGTCTGCGTGTGCATTGTCTTCAGAACAGAGATGCCATTTGCCGGACATAAAAGTAGAATATCCAGCCTGTTTCAGCATTTCCGCCAATGTCTTCTTGTCGTTCAATCGTCCGGTATATCCGGGATGACCCAAATCGGCGGCCGGCATCCACCCCAGTCCCGTTTGGTGCGCATAAAATCCGGTGAACAAACTGGCTCGCGTGGGACAGCCCCGGGATGTGTTATAAAATTGTGTAAAACGAATGCCGTTTTTCGCCAGATTATCAAGGTGGGGCGTATCAATAAAACTCCCATAACAGCCCGGATCAGAATAGCCCAAATCATCAGCCATGATCAGGAGAATATTGGGTAATTTGGAGAAACGCTCACAGGATAACAGGCTGAGACCTGTCAGGGGAATCATCATGCCGGCAGTCCGGATAAATTCACGTCGGGTTTTCATTCGAGTCTTTTCTCTATGCGACCTGTAATAGTACATAACAGTTTATAACCAACGGAACAGAAACCATTAAAGATCGATGCATATTTACACAAAAAGATTAACCACATCAAATAATTAGGTCTGTAATAATAAGAAAAATAAAGTCCATTTCCTTGCAAAAATATCGATTTAGATGCATATTAAACAATTTAAATCTCGGAAACATTTAAATCAGCCTTAAATACTAAAAAGCAGTGCCCGGAAAAGTGGAAACGCCTAAAACGACTGTCTATTAATCCGGAATGAATACGCCGAATAAAAAGGGAGCACATATTGAGCTGACAGACAATGTATTTAAATATTTTATAATACATAAAAAGGATTGACTTTTTCAAGTAATTTACTGTATATTTTAACTGTAATTTACTGTAAATTACCATTTGTGATGCTATATTACCATTAAAACCCGACTCAAATCTGGCAGTCCATACAACCCGGGATAGTTATGATCTCTATAAACGATAAAAAACAGGCATTAAATCGGCTTTTGGAAAGTTCAGAGTTTTGCGGCTCCAATACCTATAAACGATTGCTGACCGCTTTGGTTGAAGCATCATTAACCGATGAACCCCCCAAAGAATACAATATCGCTGTTGAAATTTTCGGCAAATCCCCTGACTTTAATCCTGCGGAAGATTCAACTGTTCGCGTTTATATCAGCAATCTGCGAAAAAAACTGGACCGGTATTATCGAACCGAGGGGAGTAAAGAAAAGATCAGGTTGACCATTCCCAAAGGTCACCACAATGTATTGTTTATCCCGGCTTCAAAAGGAGTGAAAATAAAAAGCGTACTGAAATCTCATTACATCCTCTATGGGGTTATAACAGTACTTGCGTTGTCCATCATTGTATTGGAAATACATTTCAGACAATTGCGGCAATCAGTCGGCAAAGATCATATGCGCCTGCTGAATCATCCGGTATGGTCGGATTTTACCCAATCAGATTCACCACTCTTTATGGTTTTGGGAGACGATTTCTTTTTTGTCACAAAGAACGACAGTACAATCCTGCGTAAACACAGTATTAATAACGGCTATGATTTTGAACACTATATTTCTGAACATCCGGAACTGCAAAACCGCTACCAGGGCCAAACCAATTATTCGTTTGTGCCGATGATCAGTATCCTGCCTCTGGACAACATTCTGCCGTTTTTCTCTTTTAAATCCAACATCATGTTCCAAAACTCGTCAAACTTGAAAACTTCAGACATACTGACCAATGATATCATCTTCTTTGGCACGTTTCGGAACCTGTACATACTGGAACAGGCGCTTAAAGACATTCTGGTCAACTATGAGTTGGGGCAGACAAGCTCGACTCATGTGACCCTTTCTCTGGGTGACTCGCTGCAAACCCTGAATCTAAACGGAGAACCGGATGAAGAGCATATTGACTATTGTCTGATCAGAAAAATACCCGGGCCCAATCAAAATACACTGATCCTGTTTATCAGCTTTTTCGAGACCGGCATGGCCGGTGCATCCAATGCATTCACAACGATTGAATCTCTCACTGATATCGCGCGGTCTTTTGACGGCAATTCTTTTCCCCTTTATTTTGATGTCCTTCTCAAAGTCTCCGGTTTTTCAAGGACGGCTTTTAATTCTGAAATACTGTATTCGGGAGAAATTGAAAAAACATCAAACTTTTGGTAAACTGAAAAATGTGTCTTAAACAGCTAAATTAACAAGAACGATAATTCATACAAAAGTACAATTCCTGCCTTTCCGGAAAACTTTTTCTTTTTACAATGTGTATACAAAAAAGGCCCTGCGAATACGAGGTGGTTTTAGCAGAAACCTTAACCTGAACATTTGCAGGGCCTGGCGGAAATATAGTTCCGCCCAGTGCAAAGCACCAGGCGGGGTGTATCGCAATCGTTTATTTAATGAGCATCATTTTTCGGGTTATGATCCGGCTGCCTGTTTCCAGTGTGTACAGATAAACACCGGAGGGCATATCAGAGGCATTCCAGGTCACCGTATAAGAACCGGCCTGCTGCAGGTGGTTCACCAGTTCAGCAACCTGCTGACCCCGTGTATTGAAAACGGTCAGTTTAACCCGAGATGCAGCATTCAGATCATACTGGATCGTTGTAACCGGGTTGAACGGGTTGGGATAGTTCTGCACCAGCTGATTTTCGACCGGCAGGGTTTCACTGCGATTCACCACCTCAACACCAGTTTCCATCATCGGATAGCCGGCCAGGTTCTGATAAGCCGGTCCATCCTGTACCGGACGCGGGTCCAGACCCTTGTCCTGATCACGGCTGATGCTGACAACCGGGGTGGTGGTCAATAGTTCATTCATGTTGGAAGCATCGTCAAATACAGCCACATCCCAGGGATTCACACCGAGAGAATCGGCTGTCATTCCCGGTGCAAAATTGAACCACAGGTTGTTCATGATTACAATCTGTCCGTCATCCAGGCGTTTCTTGCTGTCTTGTTCGTAATTATCTGTCTGTTCAATGTCCAGGGCTTTACCGGAACGATCTCCAAAGATCGAGTTTTTGTACTCACCGCCCCAGTTATCGCGCAGCTTCAAAGCAACATCAGTCTGGGAAGATTCCATGCCCGGACCAAAATAGCTGGCATTGTAAATCACCGGATAAGCAAAGGGTTCGCCGTCTTCAGGATCATGACCGCCGTCATGCTCACCGGCACGCCCGGCAGCGGCGGAATCCTGCAGTGTGAACAGGAACTGCATTTTGCTGCGGATACCTTCATCATGATCAAAACCGTCATCACCGCAGTACGCAGCGATCAGGTATTTACAATTGACATTACCGCCGAACCATTCAAAACCGTCGTCTTTATTGGCGAAAACTTCGATATGATCAATGGTGGTGCCATTACCCACAGCGCCCAGGGTCAGGCCGTTGATTTCATCACCGGGAGCCAGCTCGGTTCCCGCGTGACGAATAGAGACATAGCGCAGCACACCTGAATTATCATGATCATCATTCCCACCGAACTGAGTCCGATCGGATTCTTCGGCAATACCTTCAACATAGTCAATGCCGCCGGCTTCGTTGATGACAGCATGACCCAGAACGATTAAACCGCCCCACTGCCCGCGCACATCAGGTGTCACGTCGTAAGGATCAGTCACATCATCGCTTTCAGCGGTGAAAATAATGGGATTCACACCGGTACCTTCGGCATAGATCTTTCCGCCTTTGGAGACGATCAATGCGCTGGTATTCTCACTGCTGCCGGACCTGGCTTTTACGATTGTACCGGCTTCAATATTTAACATAGCGCCGGATTCAACGTAAACCAGACCGTCCAATACATACGTATTGTCAGCCGTCCAGTACACCATATCACCAGCGTTAATGCTTTCGTCTGTTACGGTTACTTGATTGGCGGCAACTTTATCTTCTACGAGCATATCATACTCATCCAGCGCGGTCCATCCTTTCATCCAGTTGGTTGAACCGAATGCGCCTTTGTAATTCACTTGTTCAAAGAAATCATCCTGCGGGATTTCAGCAAGATTCTGATAAGCCGGGCCGTCCTGAACCGGACGCGGATCCAAGCCATTGTCCTGGTCACGGCTGATACTTGCCAGGGGACTTGCATCCAGCAGTTCATTCATATTCGCGTCATTTTCAAAAACCGCTACATCCCAGGGATTCACACCAAGAGAATCGGCGGTCATTCCCGGAGCAAAATTGAACCACAGGTTGTTTTTGATGACAATTTCTCCATCATCCAGACGCTTTTTGCTGTCCTGCGCGTAATTATCTGTCTGTTCAATATCCAGAGCTTTGCCGGAACGATCTCCGAAAATAGAGTTGACATACTCACCGCCCCAGTTATCACGCAGTTTCAAAGCAACATCGGTCTGGGAAGATTCCATTCCCGGGCCAACATAAGTTGCGTTGTAAATAACCGGATAAGCAAACGGTTCGCCGTCTTCAGGATCGTGACCGCCGTCATGTTCACCGGAACGCCCGGCAGCGGCGGAATCCTGCAGGGTGAACAGAAACTGCATTTTATTGCGCAACCCTTCATCATGATCAAAACCGTCATCACCGCAATAGGCAGCGATGAGATGTTTACAGTTCACGGTACCGCCAAACCACTCAAAACCATCGTCTTTGTTGGCAAACACTTCAACGTATTCGATTGTGGTTCCACGACCGACAGCGCCCAGAGTCAAACCATTGATTTCATCACCGGGAGCCAGTTCGGTACCGCCGTGCCGGATTGATACGTAGCGCAGTACACCGGAATTGTCGTCATCGTCATTACCACCGAACTGTGTCCGTTCGGATTCTTCAGCGATACCTTCAACATAATCGACACCACCGGCTTCATTGATTATAGCATGACCCAGAATAATCAAACCACCCCATTGTCCGCGGACATCAGGTGTCACATCATAGGGATCTGTAACATCATCGCTTTCAGCTGTGAAAATAATCGGTTTTGCAGCCGTACCTTCAGCAAAGATTTTTGCGCCTTTTGAAATAATCAGTGCGCTGGCATTTTCACTACTACCGACTTTGGCTTTGATCACCGTTCCGGCTTCAATATTCAAAACAGCGCCGGCTTCAACATAAACCAGACCGTCTAATACATAAGTATTATCAGCGGTCCAGTACACAACATCACCGGCATTAATGCTTTCATCCGTTACTGTAACCTGACCAGCGGATACTTTGTCTTCAACCAGGAAATCATATTCGTCCAGCGCGGTCCATCCCTTCATCCAGATGGATGAACCAAAAGCGCCTTTGTAGTTCACCTGATCAAAGAATTCGCTGGTATCCGCTATCGCGGCAAAACCGGACAGCAGGATTCCAGTCAAGATTAAAAGACAAGTTAGTTTCAATTTCATGTGCGTTACTCCTCTTTGCTTTTTTTAGATTTAGTGAGTTAGAAAGAATTAGAGATTGTATTTTAAACCGAGTGAAAACGTCCGTCCTCTTTGATAACGCGTGGTTATATAGTCTTTTTCTTTAAATTCATGCATTTTCTTTTCGTTTGCATCCAGTATATTATTAACGGCAAATTTAAAATACAGATGTTTCCCGATCCGCTTTGACAGCGAATAATTCAGCATGGCGGCGGGTTGTTCATAGATATCGGGGGTGCCGCCTTTACCGATTGCAGCCAATCGTTCACCGAAAATATTATAGTAAAGGCTGGTGGCCAGACCGTTTTGCGGATTATCATAACTGATATTTAGATTCAAGAGATAAGGCGATTGACCCTGGAACGGTCGCGATGCCTCTGCTTCAGGATTGGTGGCGCGAATAATCTCCAGTTCCCTGTCACTGATATCCACCTC
The DNA here is from genome assembly GCA_034521575.1 of candidate division KSB1 bacterium. Lineage (NCBI taxonomy): Bacteria > Pseudomonadati > Candidatus Zhuqueibacterota bacterium. Next base: position 234,137 of record JAXHMJ010000003.1, on the reverse strand, counting down.
GGAATAAATCAGGGACAAATTACCGCCGGCCATGAAATTAGACAGGGCGCTGTGTAAAATATCAAGACGTTTGCGCGCTTCAAATTCGACACCAAATGTGGTCGCCTGATCCACATTCTGCCAGGTGATCCAGTAATTGTTATTTTTGATCACTATTTCAATGGGATTGGTAAAGGATTTGGAAAAAACGCTGACGGCATACAGTTCGCCGGGGCGGCTGAACCATTCCCAGCGCAGGTCAAAATTATCCACCAAAGTGCGTTTCAATTCAGGATTTCCAATGTATTTATCACCTTCCTTGAAATCATAAGAAGCAAAGTTTGAAATTTCGCGGAATGACGGTCGAGCCAGGGTTTTTCCATAGGCAAACCGGATATTCATATTATCAGAAAGGGTGTAAATCAAATTTGCGGACGGCAGCAGGTCCTGTGTCGAAACTGTGCCTTTGGGTTGTTCCGGGTCTTCACTGATCACTTGCATTTCGGTGGTTTCATATCTCACCCCGCCAACCAACCGGAGCTTGATGGATAACGGCATATCAAGCATGGCATATCCGGCATTAATGTACTGATCACCGGTATAATTGCTGGAAATTTGCGCGGTTTCGGTGATATAGATACCGAATTCGTTATAGACATTGCCGTTCGGCGCCACACGTGCGCCGGTCAAACCGAGATTCTCATCGGAAAACAACTCGTTAATATCACCGCCCGCATTCCGCAGCTCAACGCCGATATCACTGTTGGGCTCGTAGACGAAACGGCGTTCATCAAAATCACGGGTTTTAAACGCATAAGCGCCACCCCATTTAACACTGCCTTTTAATCCGTTCCAAAAGCTCAGTGATTTTGTTATATCCAGGTTGCCTTCATAGCGATCTTCGTCAAGATAGCGATAAAAGCGTTCCTGGGGGATATTGGTTTTGGTGCCATAGGTGCCCTGACCGTTGATGTAGCTGGTAAAATAACGCAAATCCGGCTCATCCTGGGTGGAACGTCCATATGATGCCTTCCAGCTGACCTGAGCGTCTAACGCCTGCAATTTATGATCGCCGTCCAATTGATAAGAATGCAGACTGCGTTCGTTATACTGCTGCGTGGAAACCTGATAAACTTCATCATCATTTAGATCATAGGGAAACGGGCCGGATAACTTTCGCGCGGTACTCACACCATTTTGGTTGTAAAGTCCGGTAAAACTCAGTTTATTATTTTTATTCAATTTGTAAGAGGACTTTAATGTGACGCCCCACAAAACTTCGGCCTGGGTTTTTTGATCACTCAAATGAAAGATATTTTCCAGACCGGACGCATTCTCGGACAGGGCTTTGAGCGCATAGCGGGCATACACTCCATCATCATAACTTTTATGCTTGTTGCTATAAGTAGCGCTTGCCAGAAAACCCAAGGGACGGCCGAGAAACTCAACCTGATTTCCGACGGAAAATGAATAGCTTTGGTTCAGAGGCGCCGAACCTTTGGTCGGGGCCATGGAATGATTAAAAGCATCTGTATAGTTTTCAATAAACTGAGCTTGTTCAGCATTTTTACCCGCTGCAATCGGATCGATCTGTGTCAGATCTTTACCGACAAAATCCGGTATATCCATTCCCTTATCCGCAAATCCGAGCCAGTTCAGCGAACTGCCGTTGGTTAATGCGAGTATATTATCATTAAATGTTGTTTGCGAATTAAAAGAACTGGATGCTGAAAAAGAAAGGGATAAATCTTCGGGAAAATCTTTGGTCTGTATATCGACCGTTCCGCCGGAAAAATTCCCGGGTTTGTCGGGTGTAAAACTTTTAACGGTTACAATATTATCAATCAAATTAGAAGGAATAATGTCAATAGACCCGGAACGGCTGTAAGGATCTGCGCTGGGAATTTCAGCGCCGTTCAGCTGTGTGCTGGTATAACGGTCACCCAGTCCGCGCACAAACACCTTTTTGCCGTCAACCACCGAAGCGCCGGTGATCTGTTTCATGGCTTCGGCCGCATTGCCGCTGCCGCTTTCCGAGATCATTTCCGCGCTGATGGCATCACTGATGGTTTTGGCTTTTTGCCGATCTTTTAACAAGGCTGCTTCTGTGTTGCGCACCGCTTTGGCGGTTACCACCACTTCTTCACCCTGCAGCGATTCCATGGTCATTGTAAAATTGAGCGTTACAACCTGATTGGTCCGGATCGCAACATCCTGAATGGTGATCCGGCTGTACCCCATATAGGAACCCATGACGGTATAATCACCGACCGGTGCATTTTTGATCCGATACTCGCCGTCCATATCCGTGGCATCCCCGATCATCGTGCCCTGCAGAATGACGTTGACCCCGATCAGCGCTTCACCCGTTTCCGAGTCGACAATTTTACCGGTTATTGTTCCTGTTTGTGCGAATAATAAATTTGCAAAGAAAAGAAAAAGCAAAACGATACAATACAATACTGTCTTGTACATTTAAATACCTCATTGTTGGTTAAAGTTTCTGCTAAAGATATTTAAATATAGTCAGACCGTTTTATTAAAGGATAAAACCAAAGTTAAGAGTTTATTAAGGAGGGCGGGAGTGGAAAGGCTCCACTCCCGCAACAAGGCCTAGTCAAACATTTCGTTGTACCCCTTGAGCACTTCAACATACTCGTTGACAACTTCATTGCAAAAAGACAATATATTTATAAATAACAGTGTAATGCGGGTTTTTGTTTTACCCTTTTTAATGCGCTTGATTTGCTGTCGGCTCTTTTTGTGGATCGCTTCACTGATTTCCTGTCCCCGTGTAATCGCTTTGCTGATTTTTCCCCGGTCTTCATCTTTAAAAATCTCATTGCTTTCACGGATAAATTTATCCAGTTCCTTGAGAATATCAGCCAATTCTTCTTTTTGATCCTTGTCCAGTCCGCGATGTTGATTCAAAACATGATTGGCGCTGACTTGTGCGATTTCATCCACATGCCGGCCCACACCGCGAATAGCAGCAATCGTCCGCGGACTGATCTCATCAATACTTTCAGGATCTTGCGTCATCGTCATGAATTCGCGCAACAATATTTTTCCATCATTTTTTAGTGTCTTTGCTTCTTCCTTACCGGCTTTTACCTGTTTCCGGTCTTCCTTTATCAGACCTTCAATAGAAAGAGTAATAACGATCCGTACCCGTTCAAAATAATTGGCGCATTTATGCACACAACTCAGAACCGGAGGCAATTCATCGGTTTTATCCTTTTTCATATATTCTTCAGCATCTCGGTTTTTATGGATCAGATGCGTACGATAGACCATGTAAACGGCAAAAAGCACCAGAAGGATCATTGCAAAAATACGGAATTGAAAAATCAGAGTGGCAAAAACACCTGCCATAGTAAATGCAATAATCGCAGTCAGAAACCATCCGCCGATCACTGTAAACACTCCGGTGATGCGGTAGACCGCGCTTTCGCGCCCCCATGCACGATCAGACAATGATGCGCCCATAGCCACCATAAATGTCACATACGTGGTGGAAAGCGGAAGCTTGAGAGAGGTTGCAAACGAGATCAGCGCGCTGGCAACCACAAGTTCGACGCTGGCGCGCAAAAGATCAAAGGCCGGGCGGTCTTTAAATTTAATCTGGTTCAAAGGAGACTGACTTTCATCAAACCGTTCATTAACTTTATTCTGGATACTGATCGGTGTGATGGATTTGAAAAATTGAGTAACATTGCAGGCCATCCGGACAACAACTCGCGATAAAGGAGTTGCCTGAAAACGTTCATTATGCTCCGTATCCTGTCGGCTCAATCCAACCTGGGTCTTGGTCACACTGCGTGCTTTTCTCGAGCGCACCAGAGTAACCACCATGATAACACCGGCAATTAAGAGCATCCAGTTGGCCGTTTGAACCTCACCCGCCATCGTGTCCATGGGCGTTTCCAATGGGTTAAGCGGATTGGATGCGGCAATCCGAAACGCATGAAAACCCGCAATCGGAACCCCGATAAAATTGACCAGATCATTGGCGGCGAATGCCATGGCCAGAGATCCGGTTGCCACCAGCACGATAATCTTTAATATGTTTATTCGGGTAAACCAGGTCAATAGCTGAAAGATGATGGTCCAGAACGCAAGACTGCCCCCCATAATCAGCATCGTGTTTGCTTTTATCCATGCCACCACATCATCGGTCAGTAACGTTGAGCCTTTTGCGCCCTTGATCAAAATAAAATAGGTAATCGTCGTTAATGCCACACCACCCCAGAGTGCGCCCCATTTTTTGATATTTTTTTCATATCCAAAGGAAAAGACGGTGCGAATAATCGACTGAATGATGGCTCCGGCGATGAACGCAACCACCACCGATAAAAGAATACCGCTGATGATGGCCAGCGCTTTGTCTGTATTGATATAGTCACCCAGCCTTGACAAACTATCGCCGGCTCTGATGATCTTGAGTGAGGAAACCGCAACAGCAGCTCCCAAGAGTTCAAAAACAATCGATACAGTTGTAGACGTAGGGAGTCCAAATGTACTATATAAATCCAGTAAAATGATATCGGCAATCATAACAGCGAGAAAGATGATCAGCAGGTCGCTCATCACAAAGTATTGTGGGTGAAAAATCCCCTTTCTGGCAACTTCCATCATACCGCTGGAAAACAATACACCCAGCAGCATGCCAATCGCTGCGACGATCATAATGGTTCTTTTCGACGCCGCCTGACATCCAATAGAAGAGCTTATAAAATTAACAGCGTCATTACTGACACCCACTATCAAGTCCGAAATGGCAAGACCAAAGAGCACAACAACAACAAACAGATAGAGCTCCATGAGTTCTGTATTCCTTTCTTTTTAGCAAACAGATGGCACTATTTTACGACCATAGTTTTTAATGTATAAACAGCGTCTTATTGTTATGTTAATCTATTATTAACTTTTTGTTAAGATTTTTTCCCTTGATTAATACCTGAATGACAGCTACATTATGTAAAATTAGCTAAATTTAATTATCTTGAGACAAAAATCAAATACTATATTGGACTTTAACCATGTCAAAAAAATATTGATTGTAGATGATGAAAAAGACATCCGGGACCTTTTGGAATTTAATTTAGAGGCAGAGGGTTATGTCATTATAAAAGCCAAGGACGGAGATGAGGCTTTAAAGAAAGCAGAAAATGCCAAACCGGATTTGATTTTACTGGACATCATGCTGCCGCAAAAGGACGGTTGGGAAGTATTGCGCGAACTCCGCAAAAAAACCAATACCAATCAAATCCCGGTGATCTTTTTAACCGCCAAAGATAATGAAATTGATGAAATTGTCGGGCTGGAGCTGGGAGCGGATGATTATGTGGTCAAACCGATTGCCATCCGGAAACTTTTAGCGAGGATAAAAAGCACCTTACGGAAACATTCAGCTCCTCTTGAAAAGAACCTGAACAAACAACTGCAATTCGGCGCTCTATACATTGATCCTGAAAGCTATAAAGTCAGTGCGCAAGACAAAGAAATCATGCTGACCAAAAAAGAGTTTGATATCCTGACCTTTCTGGCCCAGCGACCGGGCCGGGTCATCACCCGCAAGATACTTTTAGATGAACTTTGGGATGATAATGTGGTTGTGATTGATCGTACCATTGATGTACATATTCGTAAAATTCGTGAAAAACTGGAAAAACCCTTTATGGACCATATCGAGACAATCAAGGGTGTCGGATACCGATTCAAGAAAGAACTCTAAGTACATGCGATTGTCGCTTCGAAAAAAAATAATTCTACTCATCATCTCTTTGCTGTGTATATCCATCTTTATTTCCAGTATTATCTCTTCTTTCGAAATTCAAAAGTATTACAAAGCGCGAATTTTTGAACAACTGAGCACACAGTTACATGAACTCGATTTTATTTTATCAGAACGGTTACATGATTTTTCCAGTGATTCAACATATACCTTTTTCACGCGGTATGCCAAAAAATCAAACAAGCGCCTGACCCTGATCGATTCCGTCGGAACAGTCATTTTCGATTCCCAGGTTCCACTGGACTCTCTTCCGTATATTGAAAATCACATCAACCGGCCCGAGATCAGAGAAGCGCGTCAGTTCAAGCGGGGGCAGGATGAACGCACCAGCGCCACGATACATCAATTCATGTACTATGCCGCAAAAATCTATTCGCACAGCGGATCATCGAACAATATACATTACCTCAGACTTGCCATTCCCATGGAGGATATTCAAAAAGTGCTGGAAACCGTACGCTGGAAAATCATGGCGGCCGGCGGCATGGCATTGATTGTCGTTGTGATTATCAGCTACATCACAGCAAGCCATTTGACGTATCCGATTCACAAACTGTCTGTGGTGGCTGAAAAAATAAAACAAGGCGACTGGAACGCAAGATTCCACCACGAAGGCAATGACGAATTGGCTGAGCTTGCAGAGCTTTTAAATGAGATGATGGACAAACTGCGACAGGACTTGATCGAGATGAAAAAACTGCAGAAAATGCGCAGCGATTTTCTCGGCAACGTTTCGCACGAACTCCGCACCCCCATATTTACCGTTCAGGGGTACCTGGAAACCCTGATGCAGAATCCCAATGCGCCGCGGAAACAGCAGAAAAAATTCATCAAAAAAGCTTACCGTCAGGCCGACCGGCTGAACAATTTGCTCAGCGACCTTATTGACATTTCACGCATTGAATCCGGTGAAATGAAGATGACCATGGATCATTTTGATGTCCATAACTGGTTGAAAAAACACGCCTACGGTTTACGCGAAGTGGCTGAAGAAAATAATATCAAAATCGTCATGTCCAACAGTCACAACGACCACATTCGCATCTACGGCGACATCAACCGTCTGAATCAGGTTATCCAGAATCTTGTGCAAAATGCCATCAAATACAATGTCCCGGGCGGCAAGGTAGAACTGGGATACACGGTAAAAAACAATATCGTGGAAATATACGTATCCGATACAGGGAACGGCATCGAACAGCAGCATTTGTCACGCATCTTTGAACGCTTTTATCGTGTGGACAAAGAACGGTCGAGAGAGGTCGGAGGAACCGGATTGGGCCTGGCTATTGTCAAACATATTCTGGAAGCGCACAACAGCAGAATTCATGTTCAGAGTACAATCGGACAGGGCTCCCGGTTCAGTTTTGAACTGCCGAAAGCCCCGTCTTTTTGATCCTGTCCTGAAACAGCCAAGGTAATATCCGGAGGATATTACTTTTCATTCAGCAGACGATGCGCAGCATTGGCCGCGTAAATATAAACCGGTCCGCCGCTCACCACATATTCATTTTCTCCCCAAAAAAACGGCCAATCCTCTTTATTTTCCGGAAAATCAGGTTTCAAAACGACCACACCGGGGGCAACCCCGCCGGCGATAAACGAAAAATCCGCGCGATTGCTGCCATACGCCACTTTTTTGGACCAGGTGCCCACGCCGGACACAAAGGAAATACTGGACCCGGGATGACATCCATGGATATAATTTAGAGCTTTGAACACACCGTCCGGTCCGATAATGTCGGGAAAGGCTTTATGCAGCTTGTACTGACCCACCGCCATTCGGGTCACCCAGCCGCCGCCGCCCCAGGTTCCCCGGGAAATGGGGACACCAAAAGGATTATCGACTGAACGCGACATTTGCTCCTGCGAGCTTTTTAATTTCTCTTTAAATTCAGCGTTAATGGATTCCCCCAATTCGGGCAGTACAGGAATCAAATCAGGCGCCACCCAATTAAAACGCTCTGCAAGAGAGGGCCAGAGTTCCTGAATCCGATCCGCGTATTTTTCATCGCCGGTGGTGCGCAGCAGTTGAATCGCACAGTTCAGTTCTTCCATCGTCAGGTTGCCGCCGGTGACATTACCGGACCGGAACAGATCCGGCTCCTGGCTGTGTTCGCTTTCCCAGACATCCTGAGCGGTTTTCAAACATTCATCCGCCAGTTCAGGTTTATAGTCTTTCAATGCGCGACTGGCAGCAGCCAGTCCCGCAGCCGATCCATAATTAAGCGGAGTGGATTTGCTGGTAAACGCCCAGCGGTCATCAAAATTACCGCTACGGTTGCCTTGTTTTTCATGCGGCGCCAGATCACTGTCGTAAATCAAATTATCCGTCATGGTCAGTCCGTCACCCAGGTGATGATATTGATGCAAGTGTCCGACTATAATGCCGGGGATCGCATGCCCAACAGCGCGATGCTGCGCCAACAGCTGCAACACACCATGCTCAATCTGCTGCAATACATCCGGTACACCATCCGGATGATGGAGTTCCACACGCCGCGTTTGCTGATTCACATACGTATCATCGTGCCTGATGCCAAATTCCTCCCATACATCGACCAGCGTGGATACCACGGAATACTGAGTTTGAGTGCGAATATCATAATCACCCGCATCATACCATCCGCCGACATTCAATCCGGGGATATGTTCACCGGGTTCATAAGGGGAATCGGTTTCCGGTCCCTGAGCATAAAGGTCAAAATGCGTGTGATTCACAGGAGCCTGCAAAGCATCATCCAGATGAGAAGCGCCGTGCCAGACCCGATAGGCCTCATTCACCAGCATATGATCCATTTGTACCGGCATATACACTTCAAGCGAGGGATACCAGGCCGTTTCATAGATATCCTCAGCAATCCGGAACGCACGCGTCCGTTGATCGCCATATTCTATCACATAAATGCCGGATTTCTGAACGGAGGAAAAATCAAACATCAGATACTGATAACGAAGAAAATCTCCCCATGATTCGAGCGCCGCGCTGTAGGCCTGAATCAGACTACCGTCCTTGTCAACTTTGAACAGGGTTGCGGATTTTAGGGGCTCATCGCGCATATCCAGCTCGATCACTGCGGTTTTATCCTGATTCGGATGATATCCCAGCTGGGAATGGGCAATCACCGGAGTTCGGATCCAGTCCGGTTTTGTGCCGGCTTTGAGAAACCACTCGATCACTTTACCGGAAGTTTCCGTCGGAATCAGACTGCGCACAACAAACCAGCCGTTTTGCGCCTTGTTGCGTCCATCATACAACTTTAAATCAGCCGTGCGTGATTGGATACTGACATGCCGCTCCACATCTTCAGGAGCGAGTACGAAAATGTCGACCGACCGCCAACGGAAGCGGCTGGACCGAGCCCTCTTTGATCAGTCGCTCCGAGGTGGAAAAACCCTCATATTGAGGAAACGACGATTCTTCCTTGATCTGCATGGGGCCGGATGGATACAACGGAAAGACACCGGTCTGTTCATCCATCATATAGCTTTTTTCAAAATAAGCCGAAGGCAGAAACTCCATATTGAATCCGGCCCGCCCTTGCAGGTCATCCGGAAGGGGCTCATCCAGATGCACAGTAATCAGCACGCCGCCGTCTCTGGCTTGCGTTGCGATACGATAGTTAAAATCATAATCAGGATACCGCAAATAGGCCTGAACCGTTTGCTTGCTTTTGTCAACTTTCTTTTCAACAAATTCCGGTATGAGGTCCCACTGTTCCGGTGTCGGCATCAAGCGGACATCTCCGTTGGTCGCAGTGCGGACATCATGATGGATGAGTTCAATGGCGCTCATTTTGGCATCATTAAATGCGCCTTCATAAGCGTTATTGAATATCAGAATATTGAGACCGGGTTTTTCATAAAAGCCCTCTTCTGCATTCAAAGTCAGTGACTGCTGCGCGCTGACGGCAGTGATACAGCATATAAAAAATAAAAATGCCGCTGCTGCGAGATACAGTGTGACGGGTTTTTTTAGCAGGAAATTCATAATTTTCCTTTCTTCTTTAACATACAGAACCATTCTACATTCTTTATAATCTAGCTAATTTTTAATGGAAAATGTAGTTAAAAACTGTTATCTTCACTGTAAAGCAGCAGTAAACATCCGGGATATGCATTTTTTACAGCATACCTTCAGTTGAAAGACACATTGATATGATTGACGAAAAGACCAAATATAAAATTCTGCAAAAGATATTGACCAGTCAGGAATTTAAACACTCCTCGCTGCATCAAAACCTCCTGCAATTTCTGGTTAAAGCCTGCCTTGACAAAAAAACGATCAAAGAACAAACCATCGCTGAACATCTGTTTCACAAAAAAGCCTTTAATCCGGCTGAGGATACGAGCGTCCGCGTATCTGTTTACAAGCTGCGAAAAAAACTGGAACAGTATTACAGCAACTCGGGTAAAAAGGATCCGGTTAAACTCGTCATTCCCAAAGGTCATTATCAGGTCCGATTTGTACACACTCAGAACAGCGAGATCAACCGGCTCTTTTTCTTTATCAAAACCCACAAAAAATGCTTTTTTATTCTTGCGCTGTTTGCATATATTCTTTACCTGCATCTCTCTGTAATACCGCAAGGCACTTTGCAGAGCAACCGCAAAAAAATGGTTTTTACGCCGTTGTGGAATTCAATCACAGACCATGATTTCCCCCGCCTGGTCGCTCTTGGCGATCATTTTTTTTACGTCAGAGACGGCACCGACCCCGCCTCCCGAACCATCCTCCGCAAAGACAATATCAATTCGTTAAAAGACTTTGAGGCTTTTCTGCAGACCCGATCCAACCCGGATGACTTGAGACCTCTGCCCTATTATCTGTTTCCGCAAAACAGTGTCTGGCCGTTTATTCAATTGAACAACAGCATTTTGTCCCAACTCTCTTATAAACTGAAACCGGCTTCTCTGCTGACAGCGGAAGATTTGCGCAGCTATGATATTCTTTTTATCGGTTCTTTTCATACATTGGGAATTCTGGATGTTACATTCAATCATTCTGAACTTTCCTATCATGTATTTCCGAACCGGATCGTATTGAACACCGGATCGGACACGCTCAATTTTACGGATAATGCAGATCCGCAGAGATATCACATCGATTACGGCAGCGTGAGAAAAATCCCCGGCCCCGGCGGTAACACAATCATTATTCTGGCCAGTTTCCACGAAACCGGCACCACAGGAATCGTAAAGTATCTGACTGATCCGGAAAGCATCAAAACCCTGAACCAGATTATGATCCGGCGGTTTGGTCGTCTACCCGATTTCTTTGAGTTTCTTTTCAAATCAACCGGATATGATCGAACCACCTACAAAACAGAAATTTTGTATATTCAGGAAACAAATCCAAATGCGGAGGCCTGGTAACCGGCCGAATCCCGGTCGCCGGGAACCCGGGCCCATGCGTCAAAATACTATAACATAAAAAAAGCAATCTATGCAAACAACCATCATTACAGGCGTGGCCATGAGCGGCGGTGTGGACAGTTCCGCAGCCGCTGTTCTGTTGCTGAAACAGGGATATAGCGTGTTCGGCATCACCATGATTCATTACGAGTCAAAATGCCGGAGAGCGGCTCAGGCGGCAGAGGATGCCCGGCGTGTTTGCCAAACGCTGGGTATTGAGCATCGTCTCTACTCACTGCAATCGGATTTCCAGCACAGAGTCATTCATGAATTTATCCGCGAGTATCTTGCCGGGCGCACACCCAATCCCTGTGTCACCTGCAATCGAACCATCAAATGGGGGCTGTTGCAGCAAAAGGCTCTGGAACAAGGAGCAGAGTATATGGCTACCGGGCATTATGTGCGTCTGTTTCGAAACAGTCGCTATCAGCTAATACGTTCCGAAAACCGGGACAAGGATCAATCTTATGCCCTGTGGCGCCTGACGCAGGATCAGCTGGCCCGCAGTATGTTTCCGCTGGAAGGACTCTCCAAATCCAATGTACGTGAAATCGCTCATAATTCCGGCCTGGATATTGCGCACAAATCCGAGAGTCAGGATGTCTGCTTTATTCCGGACGATGATTACAAACGCTTTCTCATTGAAACGCTCAAAAAAGAGGGGGTTAAAATTGAACCCGGGGAAATTGTAGACATGCAAGGGAATGTGCTGGGGGAACACAAAGGCATTCCGTTTTACACCATCGGACAGCGCAAAGGACTGGGTATCGCTCTGGGCAAGCCCGCCTATGTTGTGGAAATCGATGCCGACCACAACCGTATCCGGATCGGTGACCGTTCGGATTTGCTGGCAAACGGCCTGCACGCTGATAACGCCAACTGGGTTTCGGTTTCCCGGCCAGACCCGGGCACACCGGTTACAGCCCATATTCGATACAATGATCCCGGTGCGGCTGCGATGATCACGCATGTCAATGACGATTCCTTTACCCTGCGTTTCGAGCATGCGCGTCCCTCAGTCACCCCCGGACAAAGCGCTGTCCTGTATCAGGGTGACAGGCTCATCGGCGGCGGGATCATTGATTCAGCTCTAAAAGACCAAGTCTATTAAATTAATTCCGTCAGTGTGTGGACGTTTTTCTTTTTGCTTTGGTAACGCCGGGTATGTTCCACCTCTTTACCGATACGCTTCATCATACGCACACAATCAAGCGGATATCGGCCGATTGAAGTTTCTCCGGACAACATGATCACATCCGAGCCGTCATAAATGGCGTTGGCTGTATCGCTCACATCCGCCCGACTGGGATGCGGGTTGTCGATCATGGATTCCAGCATCTGGGTGGCGGTGATCACGGGTTTGCCGACCCGATTGCAGGCCTCGATCATTTGTTTCTGCAGCTCGGGTAGTTTCCAGGCTTCCAGTTCCACCCCAAATCGCCGCGCGCAATCATGATGGCATCCGTCTCTTGCAGAATGGCATCGAAATTTCGAATTCCTTCCGGATTCTCGATTTTTGAAACAATCCGAATGTCCGTCCCCCAAAGCCGCCCGCGCATTTCGCGCACATCCTCTGCATTGCGGGTAAACGAATCTGCAATAAAATCCACCTTTTGCTGAATCGCAAATTCGATCATTTCTACATCCTGGGGCATCGTATAGGGATAATCAATCACCGTGTCCGGATGATTCAGACCTTTACGCGAGCGAAGCTGATCGCCATATGTCACCCGGCAGTGGATTTTTCCGGACTGCACAGATTCCACACGCAATCCCACATAGCCGTCATCGATCAGCAATCGATGCCCGGGCTTGATATATTGATCCAGACTCGGATAACTCACCGGAATACCGCGGGCGGTATCATCAACGACTGGATATCCTTGTTCGCTTTCTTCCGGAACCAGCAGAGTAATCCGCTCACCGCTGTGAACCGGCAGAGGGTCCGGAAAATCGCCCAGTCGTATCTTGGGGCCTTTGATATCAAATAGAACATATCCGGTGGGGGTGCAGTCACGAAAGTCATGGATCATGCGGATATATTCACTTTTTTCGCCATGCGAACTGTTGATGCGGACTCCGGAAATACCGTTTTGACAAAGATCATTGATTTTATCGATGGTTGCCGGACCCAGGGTGGCCAGTATTTCGGTTCGCATAGGCGCTCCTTTTAGTTTTCGCTTAAATTTAGTATCTTTATTCGCTTGAATCAACCGGGTACATTTTTTAAAAAGACGTATAACGAAAGGCCTTTGATATGCAGCCGACGATTGACATTCATACCCACGCGTTCAGTCCCAAAATCGCGGACCGTGTGCTGCAGCAGCTTGCCGATACTTACAGCATTGCACCGGCGGGCAGCGGACTCCTGGACGATCTACGGCGTCATCTTGATGCTGCCGGTATTGACAAAGCCGTTGTCCACAATGCCGCAACACGTCCCGCCCAGGTGATGCCGGCCAACAACTGGGCGATTCAGGTACAGACCAGTCGTCCCGGCTTGTACAGTTTCGGCACCATTCACCCGGAATACGCGGATTGGGAAGCTGAGCTTAATCGACTTGAATCTTATGGCATTCATGGTCTCAAGCTGCACGCGGATTTTCAGGGCTTTGATCTGGCGGATCCGCGGCTGGAGTCTGTTTTTGCTGCTCTTGAAGGCCGCTTTGTGGTGATGCTGCATGTGGGAAATGAACAGCCGCCGGACCGGTCACCGTCATCTCCGCACAAGGTGGCGCGTATCAAGCGCAAGTTTCCGGATCTCAACCTGATAGCCGCTCATTTCGGCGGCTACCTGCACTGGCCGTATGTCGTCGAACAGTATCGGGATCTGGACATTTATATCGATACTTCCAGTTCGCTGGATTTTATCAGCCAGTCCGATCTTGAAGCCATTTTCAACACCATACCCCGAGACCATATTTGCTTTGGCAGCGATTATCCGCTTTACCGGCCCGCGGAGACACTACAACAACTGGGGTCCCGACTGAACTTGTCAGACTTGCAGATCAAGCAGCTGCTGACCAACGCCAACCCTCTGCTTGCTGCCTGGGATGCACATGACGCCGAACGCTGACGCTTTCCGTTTGCAGTTCAATTACAGTTGCAGAGCTTGACCCTGGCGTTTTGTCATACGCTTCGGCAGCGCATCACTTTCGAGTTCGCTCAAGGCATCGGCACAATCCAGCGGCCAGTTCTTGGTCTCGGCCTGTCGTTTTGGCCAAGCTGTGCAGATCAGAATCCGCACTCGCAACGCACGACCGGCATCAAATCCGACACGCATCCTGTGCTTTGGAGACGTTTTCGCGGCAAGCTCCTGCAAGTTTTGCTGTTTTTTTTAATCTGCCTGTTTGATTTGCCTCAAAATAGTCTTATATTTCGGACTGTTTTAAAATACAACATTCGAATGCAAAACAAAAGCAAAACATCAGATTTCCAATATACCAACGTGATCACGGTCAGTGCGGCGCACATGATTCATGATATTTATTCATCGTTTCTTGCACCGCTTTTACCATTCCTGATCGAAAAACTGGGGATATCCTATTCGCTGGCCGGATTGTTATCCGTATTTCAGCGTTTGCCGTCCCTGCTGAATCCTTTGGTAGGGATTCTCGCGGACCGGCTGTCAATGAAAACCTTTTTAATTGTTTCACCGGCGCTGACCACGGTTGTCATGAGCTTACTGGGACTGGCGCCGTCTTATACAGCAGCTGTCATCCTGTTGATTGTCATGGGAATCAGTTCCACCATGTTCCATGTGCCGGCCCCGGTCATCATTCGCAATTTATCCGGCAACCGCATCGGCAAGGGTATGAGCTTTTACATGCTGGGCGGTGAACTGGCCCGCACCCTCGGACCCTTGACCATACTCGGCGCAGTCTCGCTGTGGGGCCTGGAGGGTTCATGGAAACTGACCCCGTTCGGACTGCTTGCCTCGGGAGTTTTGCATTGGCGACTGCACACGGTCAAGGTGCAGAATCACAGTGAATCCCGGCGTCCGCATCTTTTCAGGACATTGAGAGGATTGGCGCCGTTTTTCCTCACCCTGTCTGCGGTTGTGTTTTTCCGGGCGCTGACCAAAAACGCGTTTACCACGTTTCTGCCCACCTTTATGACAGCCAAGGGCGCTTCGGCCTGGACCGGCGGCGGACTGTTGTCCATTCTGCAGCTTTCCGGCGCAGCGGGTACATTCCTGTCGGGCAGCATATCCGACAAAATCGGCAGAAAACCAACCTTGATCATTATCTCTATCGCCGCTCCTGTATTAATGTGGATATTCATCATTTCAGGCACGCTGATCCGTATCCCCGTTCTGATTCTCCTGGGCTTTTTTATCTTTGCCTCCGGCCCGGTTCTATTGGCGCTGGTGCAGGATAACGGCTCCGGCCGGCCGGCATTGATTAACGGGATTTATATGACCATTAATTTTACAGCCGGTTCACTGGTCTCTGTACTCATTGGCGGCATGGGTGATTTATGGACACTGGAAACAAGTTTTAAAATTGCGGCGCTTGTATCGCTGCTGGGGATTCCGGCGGTTTGGCTGCTGCCGGGCGGGAAAAAAGATCACCGGAATTGATATATCCGGTGATCCCGGGTTTTAACTATAGTCTTTTAAATGACCGCACGGCCGCACACCCTTGCCCTTCCGGTCATGATCCCCCAGATCTGCTCGAGCCTGTTCGACAGCGGCCAACAGTCGTTGGACCACCTCGGGGTGCTGGTCGGCTACATTCTGATCTTCATTGATATCCTGCTCCAGATCAAACAGGGACAGCTCGATTTTTTGATAAAAATAGGTTCCCTTTTCGCCGTCCATGCCCGCCTGTTTGACGCCCTTGTAGTCATGCGGTACATGCAGTTTCCATTTGCCGCTGCGCACCGCTTTTAAGGTGGGTCCATCGTAATAATAAAACGCCTCATAGGGGGTTTCAGCATTCGCATCAGCAAACACCAGCGGACGGATATCATGACCGTCAATTTTGCGCGGCGGCAGATCGGCATTCACCAAAGCCGCCATCGTCGGCAGCATATCCATAGTGGTTGCAAATGAGTCACAAACGCTGTTTTCCGGAATTTTGCCGGGCCAGCGCATGATGCAGGGAACCCGCTGTCCGCCTTCAAACACGGTCTGTTTGCAGCCGCGCAGCGGTCCCGCCGACCCGCCGTGATTACCGAAAACCGTCCAGGGTCCATTGTCACTGACAAATACAATTAGAGTGTTATCATCCAATCCATTGTCTTTTAGAGTTTTCAGAACCTGCCCCACGGACCAGTCGATTTCCCGGATCACATCTCCGTATACGCCCTGTTCGGAAATACCAGCAAACCGATCGGATCGATACAACGGTACATGCGGCATGCTGTGCGCCAAATACAGGAAAAACGGCTGATCCGCATTTTTGTTGATAAACTCGAGCGCTTTTTGCGTATAGCGCCGGGTGAGCAGCGATTGATCCGGATTCTCTTCAATGACCTCGGTACCCTGAATCAGTGGCAGCGGCGGATAGGCCGGATTATCTTCGGGCCGCATGTCATTGCTGTAGGGCAGACCGAAATAGTCATCGAATCCGTGATTGACGGGCAGAAACGGTTCATGATGCCCCAAATGCCATTTGCCGTAGCACGCCGTGCGATATCCTTTCGATTTCAACAATTCCGCCAACGTGGTTTCGTTTTCGTTCAAACCGAGTTCTGATTTGCCTTTTGTCCATTCCGGACCGTCCGGGAACAGCACCATGGGCAATCCCACCCGCTGCGGATAGCATCCGGTGAGCAATGCCGCCCGGCTCGGCGAACAGACGGGAGATGCCACATGAAAATCCGTAAACCGGCGTCCCGCCTGGGCCATTTGGTCCAGATTCGGGGTTTCGAATCCCTGAGCGCCGTAAACTCCGACATCAGCGTATCCCTGGTCATCCGTAAAGATAATGACAAGATTGGGAAGAGATTTCGGTTGAGAACAGCCTGGCAGCGTACCGAGAGCTGCTGCAGCGAATCCGGCGGAACAGGTCTGTAGAAAATGCCGTCTTGTTGTTTGGGTCATAGCTTACCTCCGATCATTTGTACTGATTATCCAGGGCAAAGGCATACGCGCCAACAGAAACAGCCTGACTGGTCTCCAGAGAAGCCACACCGACACCGATGCGTTTTTCCGGATCATATTTCACTAGTTCTTCCGTTCCCGGCACGGTGATAGTGGTAACCTCACCTTTTAGAAATGATTGACATTGCTGCTCATCTTCCAGATTATACACGTTTTGTACCAGCCGGTCAACAGATTCGCCGCCCCGCGTCTTTAGCTTGCTGTTCATTTCCCGAACCACGGCCGGCAGAAACAGTGCATGAGCGCCGCTCAGTCCGCCGCCGATGACGATCAGACTGTCAAACAGCGTGACCGCGTTCGCCAGGGCGTCACCGACAACCTCGCCCAGTTCATCGAACGCTTTTACGGCTGCTTCCCGGTTTCCTCGTTTTTCCCCCGTCGCAATCGCATAAATATCTTTGGGTTCCGGCGCATCATCGAAACTGATATCCGCGTGTTCAGCATAGACCCGGCGAACCGCCCGGATACTGGCGCCTTCCTCTGCAAACGAATCCGGGTGCAGTTTGTTGCGGGTAATCCAGATTTCGCAGGCTGCGGCATTGTCGCCGATATACAATGAATTATTGCTTACCAGGCCGCCGCCGAATCCGGTTCCCAGGGTAACGGCAAATAAATTATGAAACTGCCTCGGGGTGCCGTATTCGCGCAGCCGGCTATTGACTTTGGGCAGAAATCCGTCAATAGCTTCACCATAAGCATACAGATCGCCGTCATTATTGATAAACACCGGAAGATCAAACTCGGCCTCCAGCATCGGTCCCAGGGCCACACCGCCGCGATACGCCGGCAAATTGCCCAAATCGCCGATAATCCCGCGCGGATAATCCGCCGGCCCGGGAAAGGCAAAACTGATCGCTACGGGTTTGGCGCTCAGTTTATTCTTGACCTGATGAAATCCATCCGAAAGCGATTGCAAACTTTTTTGCAGATCATTCGCATGCGCCGGCAGTCGGACCGGCTCGATAATCTCGCGGCAGCCCTGTATCGCCGAAAACACAAAGTTGGTACCGCCGGCATCCAATGTGAGAACAATGCGTTCATCTGTTCTGTAATCCATACCTCTGTCCTTTTCAAGTATTATTTGTTCGTTTTACACTCAATGCAATAGTGGTGATATACAGCATGGCCGCCAACGGCACCAGAAAGCCGATCAGTGAATTCGTCAGATCCGCCAAAACACCCATCAAGAGAGGCAGCACAGCGCCGCCGACGATCGCTGTCACCATGAGCCCGGAGAGTTCGTTCGAGCGCTCCGGCATGCGGTCTACCGTTATAGAAAAAATAAGCGGGAAAATATTGGCAAAACTCAATCCGATTAAAATGACGCTGATAATAGCAATCGTCTGCACGCCAAAAAACAAGCCGATGATCCCAATCACAGCCAACACCACCGTCAGCATGAGAAAATTAGCCGGTTTCATCCAGTTTAAAATGATACCGCCGGCAAAACGGCCGATGGTCAGGGTCAGAAAAAACAAACCGGCGCCCAGCACACCCAGAGTGCTGATATCCACACCGAATTCGCTTTCGAGATAAATGGGAACTCCTGAACTCATGCTCACCTCGGATCCGACATAGAGAAAAATACCGAGCACCATCATCAGAACAAATTTATCTTTCAGCAGAGACAAGCAGGATTTGAAACTGGCGGTCTTTTCTTTGACCTCTTTTTCGTGAATCCGCATAAACGCAATCAATAATAAAGTCAACATCAGCGCGATACTGTAAACCGGGAAAATCACTCGCCAGTCCCGGCTGTAAAAATAAGCGGCGCCCGCCGGAATCAGCGGACCGGATAACGAACCAATGGCTTTGACGAACTGAGCCAGAGACAGGTTTCTCGAATATTTTCCTTCGGCTGAAACGTCGCGCATGATCGGGTTGCCGGCCACCTGAAGGATGGTCGCACCGGCACCCAAAAGCAGAATGGTAACCAGAAACAGGGCGTAATAGCTGAATCCAAAAATAGTCGGAATCAGCAATCCAATCAGCATAATCAAAACCCCTGTCAATAGCACGTTTTTTTTACCGTGTTTGTCCTGAAACACTCCCATGGGCACGGACAACAATCCAAACATTAAAAATCCCGTAAACGGAATCAACTGGGCCATGGTATTGGAAAGCTGAAAGGTTTCTTTGGCCAGGCCGACAAACGGGCCTACAGCATCTCCGAATCCCATGCATAGAAACACCAGAAAAATCGGTAATGTTTTCATTCTCATTGAATCGCTCCTTGATATGTTTTAATCTCACTTGTTTTCGGTTTTAATCGTCAAAACCCGGTCAATCAGCGGTTCGGTATAGGACAGATCCACAACCGTCCCGAATTCGGTTTGTGTATAATCCAGCGCTTCGCCCGTGGAATAGAGATGAATCGATTGAATCGTGTCCAGACCGGTTATCAGAAAAGCATCATCCTGCCAGTTGAGAATATGCACATAGACCACATCATCTTTTCGGGTGCTGCCACCCCAGTCCGCCGGCGGGATCGGGCCGCCGCGGGTGCCGTAAAGGGTTTCCCCGTATGTATCCATCCAGTCGCCGACAATTTTTAATGTATCCACACATTCCTGTTGAATATTGCCGTTCGGCATCGGCCCCACATTCAAAAGAAAATTGGCATTATGACAGGCCGCCTTGACCAGATAATGGATCAGGTCGCGCGATGTTTTGAAATCCCGGTCCTGCAGATTAAATCCCCAGGAGTGATTCATGGTCTCACAGGTTTCCAGCGGCAGATTGCCCACCTCGGAACCTTTACTGAAACCGGACTTGTTTTGTCCGGGCAGATCTTTTTCAAACATCTGAATATCCTCACCCGGCTTGGGCGCCCGGTGATGATTGCTCCCGATCAGACATCCGGGCTGCAGATCATGAATCAGGGAATAGGTCTCCTGCAGCCGCCAGTCCGCCTCGCGCTTGTCCCACATGCCGTCAAACCAGATACCGGCTATATCACCGTAGCCGGTGAGCAGTTCCGTGAGCTGAGCGTTCATATAATCAATATAAGCATCCCAGTTGCCGGTATCCGGGCGGCCGGCCGACTTGCCGGTGTTGCCGCGCGGATAATAATCGTTGTGATGCCAGTCCAGTTGCGAATAATAAAAGAAAAGCCGGATTCCCTGTTTATGACATTCATCTGCCAGGGCTTTCAGCACATCCTTTTGGTAGGGGGTTCGGTCAACAATATCCCAATCCGTCAACTCGGAATCAAACATCCCGAACCCGTCATGATGCTTGCTGGTGATGGTGATGTATTTCATTCCCGCGTCTTTGACCATAGCCACCCATTCAGCCGGATCAAAGTCAATGGGATTGAAAAAAGAAGCAAGTTTTTCATACGGGGTTTTGGGAATAGATTGGACCTGCATCACCCATTCACCGTCTCCAAGCACAGAATAAACACCCCAGTGTACAAACAATCCGAATTTTGCATCCTGAAACCATTCGCGCGCCTCTAAATTTTCCGCTGTCGGCTGGTAAGCAGGTTCCTGTGCAAAAGTCGTACTGAAAACCAGAACAAGTAAGCTCAACAGCATTGTCTTTGACATAATATCCTCTCAATGTTTCCTTGTGATAGATTGCGGGATCATGGTGCGCTGTTCTACGACACGTCTCTCCTGATCGACATCGGCGACAGCGAAACCGTATTTGTTCCCAATCAAACAACCTTTGCTTTATCAAAAGTTTAAAAAATAATCGGATGAAAAGCAATACATTTATCTGTTTTTATAAAGAATTGAAAAAGCGTTGAAATGAGTGGTTCTTCATTGTATATTGTGAGATCAGTTTTGACGGCACAAACGAGCTCATGGGTCAAAAAAAGATCAAAAACCCAGGCCCGGTTCGCTGTGTCCAGAAGAAAAAATAATTGCGAGTTGATATGACCCCCCAAAAAATCAATGACTATTGTTTTGAATTCCCCCCAAGCGGGGATATGCGCGTACCCGCGCGCATTATTGCAACCGAATCCATGTTGAATGACATCCTGTCGGATAATGCGCCGCAGCAGGCCATGAATGTGGCATGTCTGCCGGGAATTGTCAATTATTCCTGGGCCATGCCGGATATTCACTGGGGATATGGATTTCCGATCGGTGGTGTAGCGGCGTTTGATATGGACAACGGCGTCATCTCGCCGGGCGGTGTGGGATATGACATCAACTGCGGGGTTCGGCTATTGAAAACCCCGTTCTCGGTTCAGGATATCAAACCGCGCCTGAAATCCCTGACCGATGAGCTTTTTAAAAGCATCCCCAGTGGTCTGGGATCAACCGGATCCGTCAAATTATCCGGCCGCGAACAGAAAAACCTGCTCAAACAGGGCGCGCGCTGGTGCGTCGAACAGGGCTACGGCGTTCCGCAGGATCTGGATAAAATAGAAGAAAACGGCGAAATGGCCGGCGCCGAACCGCAGCTGGTCAGTGACCGGGCACTGAAACGCGGTCGTGATCAGGTCGGCACTCTGGGCTCCGGCAATCATTTCGTAGAGGTGGGCGCGGTACAAACCCTGTTCGACGAAAATGCCGCAAAGGTGCTGGGCCTGGAAAAAGATCAGGTCACGGTGCTCATCCACACCGGATCAAGGGGATTCGGACACCAGGTTTGTGACGACGCTATCAAAGTGATGCTGCAGGCGGCGCAAAAATACGGGATCAAACTGCCCGACCGGCAGTTGTGCTGCGCTCCGATCCAGTCCGCAGAAGGCCGGAATTACCTATCTGCCATGGCCTGCGCTGTTAATTTTGCCTTTGCCAACCGGCAGCTGATCACCTCCCGCGTCCGAAAAGCATTCGAACAAGCCCTGGGCATTGCCGGGTCCGAAATCCGTGTGGTCTATGAAGTGGCTCACAATATCGCCAAGATCGAAACCCATCAGGTGAACGGGGTATCTATGAAATTGTGCGTGCACCGTAAAGGCGCCACGCGCGCCTTTGGGCCGCAGCATCCGGAAATACCCGCGGACTATCGCGAAATCGGTCAGCCCGTGCTTATCCCCGGTGACATGGGGCGTTATTCCTATGTGCTCACGGGTACATCTCAGGCCATGCAGGACACGTTCGGGTCCGCCTGTCACGGAGCCGGACGTGTGATGAGCCGCACAAAAGCCAAAAAAGCGGCGCGCGGCCGCGATATCACCCGCGAACTCGCAGACCGGGGCATCTATCTGCGCTCAACCGGCCGTTCAACAGTCGCTGAAGAAATGCCGGACGCGTATAAAGACGTCTCTCAGGTGGTGGAAGCGGTCGCAGGTGCGGGTATTGCCAACAAGGTTGCCAAATTAAAACCATTGTCCGTGATCAAAGGATAACCTGATCCGATTACAGTTGCAGGAAAAATCGAAAAGCCTGATAAAAGAGCAAAAGAGAAAACACAATCAGGATAACTCCCATCACACGATTCACATGAACAAGGATACTTTCATTCAAAAACCGCTTTGACTGCCCGGAAACGACAGCCAGAATGGTTTTGGCCCCGACCAGGCAGACGTAAAAACCGGCCAGAAACAATACAATATGCAACGCCCCGGTTTCCAGAGCTCGCATCATCAGAGGCGTACCGACACTGATCCAGAACAGATAGGGATGCGGACTGGCAGCGTTGGTCACCACACCTTTCCAGAGTGCGGCCGTACGGCGGCGCCCCGACACTTTAAACGCTGCAGGCTGTACGCGCAAACTCTGAATCCCCAGGTACAGGACGTAAACACCACCGATGCAGGAGATCACACCCAACAGCAGAGGCAGATCCTGTATCTGACGCAGTAGAAAATAGCATAACAGAATGATAGGCGCATCCGTGATCAGCGGGGATAACGCCACTTTGATCCCGTCAGCCGTGGTTCCGCGCAGGGATTCACTTACCACCAGGGCAAAAAGCGGCCCGGGGCTGGTGCCCGCGGACAATCCAAGAACAATTCCGGTGATTAAAAATTCCACATATTCCTTTCATGCTTGACCACTAAAAGATATCATTTTATATCGTAAAAAAAAGCAGCATTTTTTTCTCAAATTTCGGAATGTATCAAGTACATGATACTGTTTTATGTTCAAACCAACGTAAAGGAGAATTCTATGGCTCACACCCCTTCTACCATGTTAGAACTGGGAACACCTTGTCCGGATTTTCAATTGCCCGACATGAACGGCAAACGTGTTTCGAATCGGGATTTTGAAAATCAACCCCTGCTAATAGCTTTTATTTGCAACCACTGCCCCTATGTTAAAAATATCATCAATGTGCTTGCCGAACGACTCAAAGACTATCAGGATAACGGGGTCCGTGTCGTCACAATCATGTCCAATGATTATCAGGCCTATCCGAATGATAAACCGGAAGAGATGAAAAAAGTAGCAGAGACTTTTAAATTTACCTTTCCTTATCTGTTGGATAAATCACAGGAGGTGGCAAAACAATTCCGCGCGGCCTGTACACCGGATTTCTTTTTATTCAACAGCGATCACAAACTTGTGTATCGCGGACAGTTTGACGACAGTCGACCGGCAAACGACAAACCGGTAACCGGCAAGGATCTGAGTCTGGCCGTCGAACGTCTGTTGACCGGCGAACCCATCGGTCAGGATCAAAAACCCTCTGTGGGATGCAATATAAAGTGGAAACCGGGCAACCAACCCGATTATTTTTAATGCCTCTGTCGCGCAGAACAGAAGAAACAGGGCTGCAGTGCAAAGGTCCTGTTTCTGTTCTGTCAGAATCTGCCAGCCCCCTTGCGCTAAACATTTCGAAACATTCAATTACGGGCGAATCAACAGCTTTACATGATCAAACAAGCTGTATTTTTCACCCAAACACCACTCTGAAAACACACCAAATTTTCCATCAGTATAACGACTGTCGCCGGCATAAAACAGCCACTGCTCATCAGCATAAAAAGAAAATAATTCCTCAGATGCTTTATATTCGATTCGCAGATTCAGGCTATTGCCGGGTTCAATGGCCACAGCAGGATGCCGGAATTTTGACATCAGAGTATCCGCCTTGTCGTCCGAATGAATATAGAACAGAGAAAATTCACTGCTGCGGTTGACGGTGAACGCATACCCCTGCGCCTCTGCGTTCACAAAGAAAACCAGGCCTGCTGAGGACGATGTGAATGCAATATCGGCCTGATAGGTAAACGAACCCGAAAAACCGGCATCGTAAACCGATGCAGCGGACAGAGGATGGCTGGTACATTGATAAACGCCATTCTCCACCTGCCAGGTTGCGGATTCAAGGAGCGGTTGCCAGTTTCCCGCATCTGACTCAAACGTCTGCCAAAATCCACTGCTTTCGGGAATAACTGTAAAGGCCGGACTGGTATCGGCAATCTCATTCTGCAGCGATTGAACACTCACCCGATAATTTTCTCCTGCGGCGAGTCCGGCAGGCACGGAAAACGCAAAGGTCCCGCTGTTTTGAGCGGATTCTGCAATAGTCAGCACAGGCGAAGCATCGCAGTACAGGACAATCCGCACCTGTGATCCCGAATGCTCCGTTGCCGACCATTTGATAAATTCCACTGTGCTGCCGGGCACCCAAACGCTTTCTGCAGATGGACGTGTCACACGGATATATCCCTGATCTGCCGCCAGAATCTCAAACGCTGAACTGTAGGCATACACCTCAGAACGAACAGATGCAATCCGGACACGGTAGCCGGTTCCGGCTTTTAGGTCATCAGGCAACGTGTAGGAAAATTGTCCGTCGTTGACCGTTTCAGCAGCGATTTCCAAAATCTGGTTTTCGGGTGAAACCAGCGCAATCCTCACCGTTTCCCCGGGATTGCCCTGACTCTGCCAGGCAATTTGAACCGTTTCGCCGGGCATCCAGCGACTGTAGGCGTCCGGTTGCGTAACTTGAAACCCTGTGTCTTCAGAGGCGCGTATCTCAAACAACGGACTCTGGTCAGAAATCGCCGGATCATCAAGACGCTGAATCTGGATGCGGTAATCTTCCGCCGGGGGTTGTGAGACCGGAACCGTGAATTCTGAATACTCGCCGTCATTCGGTGTATTGGCGGCAATCGTTTTGAAATTCGAGCCGCGAATCAAAAGAATGGATACATTGCCTGCTGCAAATCGGCTATCCCAGCGGATCGGCGCCCGGGATTGTCCCTGCACCCAGACCGTTGACCGGTTGGGTTCGGTGATGGAAAGCAGATCGGACTGCGGTTGAATGACAAAACGGTCCCCGAAATCGAAATAACCGGGCTGTTCACGATGACGGATATAGACGCGGTAATCATTGCCGGTCTGCAAATTCAATGGCAGCACATAGTCGCCAAAATATCCGTCATTCCCGGTTGAAGCAACAATATTTTCAAGCGGCTCAGCGCCTTTGTATAAATCAAGCCGGACCGTACCGCCCAGCATCCCCGTATTCCAGGTTACCTCGAGCGTGTCACCCATGGCCCAGACATCACCGGATGCCGGATGCATTATCGAGAGCGCGCCCGTTTCCGAGGTAAACTCACCGGTTTGGTTCAAATACAGATCCTGCTGTTCATTTGCACTCAGCATCTGTCCCAGACGACCGGTTTGAATTTTATACAGAAATGCAGCAGCCAGATTTCCCAGCGCCGTTCCCTCATTCAGCGCACCCGAGGCTGTAAACGGCAGATATTGGGCATTCAAACCGGATGCGGGCGCGGACAACCCCGAACCGATTTCCAGTCCCAGCCGCAACGCAGCCAATCCCGGTGCAGGGTCTGTCACAGCATCTGAAAACTCTCCCTGATCGATACCGGCGTCCACCGGCACAGACATCCAGTTTTCACTCAAAGCCGCCTGCAGTGAACGGGCAAACGGCCGATAGTCTGTCACCGGCGAGTGCGCCAGGATAGAAAAAGCCGAGAGCAGCATGACGCTTTGAAGCGGGGTGAACGATGTCGAGGCCACAATACTCTGGGGTGATTTGCTCATATCGCCGTTCTCGTCCAGCAGCAGATATTGATACAATAACGAATGCGGAGCCGCCGGATGCTGCTGAGCGGCAGTGCAAAGCGCCTGCAGCAGATCTATAAACTCCGCCTTGCCCAGCGCGTCTCCCCGACGAGTAACCATTCCGTACAACAAAAGTTCCTGATATATTTCATTGGCGGTTACGCCTGTCCGGTCCTGATGCAGTAAATATATACTGTTCACATGCGCCGGCGCCAGGCCATTGGTGTGTGCTGCCTGTTCCGTCACTCTAAAGCCGCAGAATTCCAAAACCTGCTGTTGGTCAGCGGGATTATCTGCGGTTTTCATAAAGTCCAGCCAAAGATCATTCAGAGACCCCAGTGTCACTGATCCCATAGTATTACGCCCCGACTGTAAACTCAGGGTGTCGGTCCGGTCCTGATATCCCGGCGCCGTCAGATGAAGAACCGTCCGCCCGGACGCCAGTGCATATCAATGCGGCCGGTTGAATCCGACAAGGCGCTTTGCCCGGAGGTCTGAGCCCGGGCATGCACCACCGGATCCTGATCCGCATTGCGTACCGTCAACGACAACAGGGCCGGAGCGCCGTTATTCACCGGCTGCTCATTGCAGCCGAACTTTCCCACCAAGACGCACAGCAATAGAATGTACAGTTTATAGATTTTCATAGATATTCTGTCTATTTTAGTGATTTCAGGCATGGAAATCAATAAAAGAATGATACATTGACATTTTTTTAATAACCGGACTTGCTTGTAAAGGTTGAATTGAGTATGTTTCAGTATATTGCACCAATCAAAACATTTTCCTATGCAGAAAACAGACGTTTCCCTCTTTCACCTCTGGCAAAAATGCCGCAGCGGCTATCTAACCGGGTCCGAACTCAGGGCGCTCATTGAGATTGTCCTGCGCCTGTCCGTCGCGTATCTCAAATTCAAACAACGCCAGGGGCTGCATCTGACTGATATCAAAGACAACACAAAGCATGCGCTGGAATCCATTGCCCTGGATGCGGTTGCCGACTTGTTCGAACGCGATGAACACAATTGTCTGATTCGATTGAAACATTACTTTCAATCACTGCAAGAACCGATAGACTGTCAAGAAACCGCATTGTTGCATTTGCGGCGGCTGGTTACCGCTCGCACTCGTCAGGGACTGTATCGAATTTTCAGAGAACGCGACCCGGAAAGCGCCAAACTGCTGCGCAATCTGAAACTGGCTGCTGAACAGTCGGATACTTTGCGGACAGCAGAGGATATCCGCGGTATCCTGATTTACTCAGGCGCTGACGCCCCGCCTCCGGTTCGGATGCCGACAGAGCCCATGATGGGTCAAATCTACCGGCACATGAAACCCGAGGATACGGTTCCGCAACTGCTGCAGAAAATGTGGGACATCCTGAATGCAGACGCATCCGCGCCCTTTTCTTTACGGCTGCATGATGTTATCACGATGAGCGCAATGAGGTGTTCCTCGGTACATTGAGCCGCATCGACCCCAACGACAGCGGCGAACTGATTTATTACGACGATGACGGACGCATCATCTGGACCTACACGGCGAGTTTTCAGCAATTTAATTCTGAACATGTTTACAAGGATCATTACCGCATTTTTACGTTGTATATCCTCGTCGCATCGTCCCCCTCACTCTGCCCGCGAATGCAGCACGGACACTCTGTGTCCCGGCAAACAACTGCCGACAAAGACAAATGTATGTGAGCTAAAGCACAATCTCTAAAGGCAAGCTTCTGCCTCAAGGACCAGACACTGGACACAGAGTGTCCAAACTGCGTTCCGCCAAAGGACTGGCGGAACGAGGGCGCGGGGATGTCGGACGACGAGGTTCGTCGTCCGTGACCGTCGCGGCAGGACAGACACTCAGCCCGCGTACCTCACGGACTCGTCCGTATCTTTTTCATCGTTCCCTCACTCTGCCCGCGAATGCAGCACGGACACTCTGTGTCCCGGCAAACAACTGCCGAAAGAGCCTCATTTAGGAGCTAAAGCACAATCTCAACCAGCAAGCTTATGCCTCAAGCATCAGGCACTGGACACAGAGTGTCCAGATGGCATTCCGCAAGCGGACTGACGGAACGAGGTGGCGGGGACGGGACTGACGGAACGAGAAAACGAAAAGCACGAGAACAACAAGCAATCCCTGAAACAAAAAGGCTCAAACACAGGTATAATCTATCAGATGAAACAAATCCATTACATCCTCATCACCGGTCTATTCCTCTGCCTGACCGGCTGTGAAGCGCAGACAGATCATCCGCAAACCCGGCAGACTGACCATACCGGAAATCCACTCATCGATACCACCGGCGCTGTTATTCAAAACAGAATCCGGACGCCGCAGGGATTCCGGCGCAGTCCTGCTTCAGAAAACTCGTTCACGGCATATCTCAGAACATTACCGCTCAAAGCGCACGGCTCACCGGCAAAATATTATGACGGTGGCAGCAAGCCGAATCACGGTGTGTACGTGGCGGTTGTGGACCTGCCGATCGGGGATCAGGACCTGCATCAATGCGCGGATGCGGTGATGCGGCTGCGGGCGGAGTATTTGTGGCAGCAGCAGCAATATGACAGCATCCATTTCAATTTCACCAACGGTTTTCGAGTCGATTATTCGGAATGGATGCAGGGCCGGCGCATGATCGTTGAGGGCAATACAACCCGCTGGAACAACCGCTATGCCCCGTCCAATACCTATCACGATTTCCGGCAGTATATGCAGCTGATTTTCATGTATGCCGGCACCCTGTCCCTGTCCCGGGAATTAGAGTCAGTAGCGTTTCACAAGATGCAAATCGGCGATGTGCTGATCCAGGGCGGCATGCCCGGACATGCGGTGATTGTCGTGGATATGGCCAAACATGCAAGCACGGGTGAACGCATCTACCTGCTGGCGCAAAGCTACATGCCGGCCCAGGAGATCCAGATATTGCATAACAGGCATGACAGCATCAGTCCATGGTACAGATTAAATTCAGATACCGTCATATACACGCCGGAATGGTCGTTTTCAAAGAATGATTTGATGGGATTTCCCGAAAAATAGAAATTCGGGAACCGGCCAGATATACCCCTAAACCGCACGATAGACTGCTACTCCTCGTTCGGTTTACGACCGCCCTTTAGTCAACGTACGTTTCGCGAATCAAATCTTTTACGCTTTGAATCTCCTGGATCGAAAGACGGCTTTTTCTTTTGATCAATCGCTGTTTGTCAATCACCCGGATTTGATCAATACAGGCATCTGATTTTCGACCGTCATACTCAATGAGCGCTCTGAACGGCCAATCGCAAAGTGAAGAGGTAAGCGGTACAATCACCACCGTTTGCAAATATTGATTCAATTCATCCGGAGAAACAACGATGCAGGGTCTGAGTTTATCCGGTTCACTGCCGAATTTCGGTTCAGGATTTACAAGATAAATATCGTATTGCATTTACTTTTTCCAGGGAGAATGAACGTTCGTATCGAGTTCATCAGGCAGGAACAATTTATCATCCCCTCTTTGATGCATTGCTTTGGCAGCCTTTGCCCAGCCTTCCCTGGGTTTTCGTTTCGCCTGTATCGTGATGGTCTTGCCGGTCACATAAAGCTCCACGACATCAGAAATTTCACAGGCATGAATGACTTTTTTAGGAATCCGGATACCCTTAGAGTTTCCAATTTTTTGAACTTTAATATCCAAATCGAGTCCTCAACATTATTTTGTTATTACATGTAGTAACATTTTAACAAGAACCAATCAGAATGTCAAGCATGTTTTTTAACAAATATGCATTCGGGTGAGAAAAATCAGATGCTGTTGATTTTCACGGACTCGCAAATGCATAGTTTCCATCGCGCACGTCTATGTGCGGCGGTATATGGCCATTTTCTGCAAAAAAATCATAACCGGTTTTTACCCAAAAGACAAAACAGCCCGCATCCGATTGGATTTGGTCATTGAAAGAACAGAACAAAAAAGCGGTTATCGCAGAATATTTTGCGCCCCATAATCGTATACTTTTGAATAAACACCCTCCTTATTATTGTTATAACAATACAAAATAAACGCAATAAAGGAAACCAACTCTATGCATAACCATCACGAACAATCACATAAACATCAGCATCAGGGCCACAATCACAACGGCCATGCTCATGATCACGATTCCCACGACCACACCAGCCATCACGCCATGATGATCCGCGATTTCCGCCGCCGGTTCTGGATCTCGCTCGCCGTTACCGTACCCATTCTGATCCTGTCGCCGATGATTCAGGGTCTGCTGGGATTCAGCTTTACGTTCATACCGGGTATTGACGGATATATTCTATTCGGATTGTCCACTGTTGTCTTTTTCTACGGCGGCTGGCCGTTTCTAACCGGACTAACGGATGAACTCAAGAATAAACAACCCGGCATGATGACTCTGATCGGCGTGGCCATTACCGTGGCCTGGGGTTACAGTTCGGCAACCACCTTTGGCGTATCCGGAAGCACGTTTTTCTGGGAACTGGTGACCCTGATCGATATTATGCTGCTGGGACACTGGATTGAAATGAAATCCGTGCTCGGCGCTTCCCGCTCTCTGCAGAAACTGGTAGAAATGATGCCGTCAGAAGCGCATCTGCTCAAAAACGGCGATACCGCAGATGTCAACGTGGATGAACTAAAAGCCGGTCAGCAGGTACTGGTGCGTCCCGGTGAAAAAATCCCGGTGGACGGCGAGATCGTCGACGGGAAAGAGTCACGTCAACGAATCCATGGTGACCGGCGAATCCAAACCGGTCAACAAAGGCTAAGGATGACAAGGTGATCGGCGGAACCATCAACGGCAACGGTTCCTTGACGGTCCGGGTCAAACAAGTGGGCGAGGACGCTTACCTGTCCAAGGTGGTCAATATGGTACGCGAGGCGCAGAGCAAAAAGTCAAAAACCCAGAATCTGGCCGACCGCATCGCCTTCTGGCTGACCCTCATTGCGCTCACCATCGGATTCGGGACGCTGGCAACCTGGCTGGCGCTCGGCCGCCCGTTTGTCTTTGCGCTCGAACGCATGGCGACGGTCATGGTCATTACCTGTCCGCACGCATTGGGACTGGCCGTCCCCCTGGTGGTGGCCATTTCCACGTCCATTTCGGCACAAAAAGGTCTGCTGATCCGCAACCGCACGGCATTTGAAAATTCACGCAAAATCACCCTGCTGGCCTTTGACAAAACCGGCACTTTGACCCGGGGCAATTTCGGTGTGACCCGCTATGGGGCACTGAATGATGAGGTTAAGGACAATGACATCCTGCGTCTGGCCGGCGCTCTGGAATCGCAATCCGAACATCCCCTGGCGGTCGGCATCCTGGACAAAATCAAACAGGAAGAACATCAAGCTGCCCAAAGCCGAGAACTTTAACGCCATCACCGGCAAAGGCATTGAAGCGGATGTGGAAAACAAGAAAATCCGCGTGGTCAGTCCCGAAGCAATCAAAGAAAAAAATATGCATATCCCGGACAAGGCTTATAAAAACGAACAGGAAACCGTGGTATTTGTAACCATAGACGGTAAGCTGGCCGGATTCATCGCCATGGCGGATGAGATCCGCAGCGAATCCTATGACGCGGTCAAAACCTTAAAGAACAATGGACTCAAAGTAGTGATGATGACCGGCGACAATGAACAGGTCGCCAAAAGCGTCAGCGAGGAACTGGGGCTGGATGGCTATTATGCCGGAATTCTGCCGGACCAGAAACTGGAAAAGGTCAAGGAATTTCAAAAGAACGGTGAATTTGTCGCCATGACCGGTGACGGCATCAATGACGCGCCGGCCCTGGCCACAGCTGATGTGGGCATTGCCGTGGGATCAGGAACCGATATTGCCGCGGAAACCGCGGATATTATTCTTGTGAACAGCAATCCTGCAGATATCGCTTCTCTGGTTCTGTTCGGCAGAGCGACCTATCACAAAATGATTCAAAACTTTGTCTGGGCCACCGGCTACAATGTGGTGGCTATTCCCCTGGCTGCAGGTGTGCTGCTGCACGCCGGGATTGTCATCAGTCCGGCCCTGGGTGCGATATTAATGAGTTTGAGTACAGTGATTGTCGCCATCAACGCGCAATTTCTGAAACGCAAGATGAATGTAAAAAGCTGAACGGAGGTACTTTATGAGAGCTGTATTGACGATTATGATATGTTCACTTTTAATTCTGGGTACGGCATGCAACAATGAACAGCACGCCGAACATATGAATCAGGATTACTCGAGTATGCACCGAGGCAGCGGAGAAATGACGGGAATGCCCGGTATGGCCGACCATATGAATGATCTGCAAACCCTGTCCGGTCAAATGCGGGACGACTGGCAGCAGCATATGGAAGCCCGATCCGGAGTGGATACGGTTTATGGACATTCCATGATAACCATGAGCGGACACATGCATGACATGGCCCGCGATATGAATCAGGTCATGAACACCATGAACTCTCTGATGAATGATTCGGAGCTGATGCAGAACCGGGAATATAAAACCCGTCTCGAACAGATGCAAAAGCACATGAATCTGATGATGCAGAATTACCAGAGCATGCTGGAGCAGATGAATGAAATGAGGCAAACAACGGAGCCATAATACGGGATTCCGGGCTCGCTCGTGTACACGCTGCAGATGATATTTCTGTTTTTATTTCGATAGATATCCGTGCTGCCTGCAGTTCTGTATACGGCAAAATCAGTGCTTCATAGTCGTAAATAAATGATAAAAATGCCAAATAAACAAACAGACAAAATCCGCAACCGCTACAGCCGCATTGCCGGGATTTATGATATCCTCGAAAGCCCCATGGAGCATATGTTGGCCAACTGGCGCGGCACATTGATGAAAAATATCAGAGGCCGGGTTCTTGAAGTGGGTGTAGGCACGGGTAAAAATCTGGCCTGGTATCCGGATCACTTACAGGTGACCGGCATCGATTTCAGTCCGGCCATGATCGAACGGGCCGAACGCAAAGCCGCTGAAATGAACAGAGAATTCGATCTGCGCGTCATGGATGTTCAGAATATGGATTTCCCGGACAATCATTTCGACAGCGTGGTCACCTCCTGTGTGTTTTGTTCGGTGCCGGATCCGGTTAGAGGATTCAGAGAAATCCGGAGGGTGCTCAAACCCGGCGGCCGTGCCGTGATGCTGGAGCATGTGCGCAGCCACAAACCGGTTTTGGGTGCGATGATGGATATCTTGAATCCGGTTCCCCTGCATATTTATGGCGCTAACATCAACCGGGAAACCGTGGACAATCTAAAAAAAGCAGGATTTGAAAACAGTCGGGTGATAGATCTGTGGCTGGATATTGTCAAATTGATCATAGCGGAGAAATAAAAATGACAGGAAAGATAATATGAAACGTCGAACGTTTTTCAAAACAGCAGGACTCGGCGCGCTGGCGGCCAACGGTTTGCTCTCATCCTGCGGCCGCGGGAACACATCACGTGCCGCCAAACCAGATCCGGATTTTATCCCGGATATAGAGATCAACCTGACTGCAAAACCCGGACGCCTGCAGATTTTGGACGGTCCGGAAACCGGTATATGGCATTACACGGGTGAGGTTATAAAAGGCGATGCAAACGCTCTGACCAACCTGCCGGATACCTGGGTGGGACCGGTCATCAAAGCGCGTCGCGGACAAAAGATGCGTATTTATTTCCGCAATCAGGTCGACCAGGTTTCCATCATTCACTGGCACGGCCTGCATGTGCCGCCGGAGGCAGATGGTCATCCGCGCTATGTGATCAAACCGGGCGGAGAATACGTCTATGAATTTACCATTATGGACCGTCCCGGCACCTACTGGTTTCACCCGCATCCGCATGGAAAAACCGGCCCCCAGGTGTATCGCGGACTGGCCGGTCTGTTTCTGGTGACAGACGAGGAAGAGGAACAGCTGAACCTGCCGGCCGGCGATCATGACGTGCCGCTGATCATTCAGGATCGACAGTTTAGTCCGGACAACCAACTGATCTACATTCAGAACCGTATGCAGCAGATGCTGGGATTCCTGGGTGATACCGTGCTGGTCAACGGAAAGTCCGGATATACCTTAAAAGCGGACACCGGCGTTTACAGGCTGCGAATATTAAACGGCTCCAATTCGCGTATCTACAAGCTGGCCTGGCAGGACGGGACTCCGATGACCGTGATCGGCACAGACGGCGGATTACTCAAAGAACCTGTCACCCGGCCTTTTCTGACCCTGGGCCCGGCCGAACGCTTTGATGTGATCGCTGATTTTTCAGACCGTCATCCGGGTGATGAACTCAAACTGGTCAGTCTTCCTATACCGGGAGTTGATGCCGGTATGGGTATGATGGGACGCGGCATGATGGGCGGTACAAACCGCAATGTACCGGAAAACGGCGCAGCCTTTGATATTTCACGCGTGAAAATCACACATAAAGCGAACAACCGCTTTCAGCTGCCCTCAAAGCTCTCAGACTTTGAGCCTCTGTCAGCACAGGATGCCACCAATTCAAACGAGCCGAGGCGCTTTGAATTCGCCATGGGCCGACATATGCAATGGACCATCAACGGCAGAACGTTTGAAATGACAGATGTTGCTGACTATGAAAAAGTAAAGCTGAACACCACAGAAATCTGGGAATTTATCAATGCGGGCGGCGATATGGGCATGATGGGCGGCATGATGAATATGCCGCATCCGGTGCATATTCACGGTTTGCAGTTCAAAATTTTTGATCGTCAGATCGATCCGCGCTTCGCCGCAGCCTGGGACGCGCTCAAAGACGGTGTTGTAGATCATGGCAGAAAGGACAGTTTTCTGCTGCTGCCGGGTGCGCGGGTGCAGGTGGCGCTCCGATTTGAGGATTTCAGCGGATTGTATTTGTATCATTGCCACAATCTGGAACACGAGGATATGGGCATGATGCGCAATTACCGGATCGAATCCGGTTAAATCGCAGGCCTGAATTTTTAAAATATCTTTTGAGACCCCTATGACAGTGTTGAATATTCTACACTTTGATCTGCAGTCCGAGTACTATTCTACGATGTTAATATCGTCTCAAAAGTTTTAATAATTGTTTTTATTATACTTAAGAAGTATTATCATTATGGCACAGCATTTGAATATAGTAAAGACAGAAACAGTTCAACATGTTTGAATCCAACTTTAAGGAGGTACACCATGAGATTATTCACAGCAGTTTTTACGATAGCATTGACCGCTTTTTTTCTTGTCCCGGTGTCAGCACAACAGGGCATGCAGCATGCGGGAAGCAGCCAGATGATGCCGAGCGACAGCACAGATGAGATGCCCGGTATGATGGGACGCGGGATGATGCACAGTGGCATGAAGGGGCGTGGCATGATGCAGAACGGTATGATGTCAGGAATGATGAGCCGCGGGATGATGCACGGCGGTATGATGAGCTGTGGAATGATGCAGCAGAGTCCCATGATGAACGTCATGATGATGGTCAAAATGCTTCCCGAAATGCAGGAGGAATTGACCCTAACCCAAAATCAATCGAAAAAACTGATCGATATGCGCGCTGATTTTCAGAAACAGCAGATTGACTATAAAACCGATTTAAGGAAAAAAAGAGTCGATCTGGAAAACATGCTGAAACAGGAGGCGACTGCGGGTCAGATTAAAAAGCAAATGCAATTCTGCTCGAACATCAAGATCGACATGCACATCGCTGCTTATGAAACCTTGAAAAGGATGAAAACCGTGCTCAATGATGATCAGAAAGAAATGCTAAAATCCATGAACCCGCAGCAATAGGGCATGATGAATCAAGTCAACAACACGCAGAAAGGAGGTTAACATGCATGGATACGGAACGGGATTTATGGGATGGGGCTGGATATTGGGCCTGGTTGTTCTGGGGTTGATCATCTGGGCTGTGGTGCGTTCCGCCCAAAACTCGAACACCTCTCCGAGAGAGCCAAAATCAGCTTTGGACATACTCAAAGAACGCTATGCCCTGGGCGAAATCGATAAACAGGAATTCGAAGAAAAGAAGCGTGATCTAACTGGATAAACAAAATGAGCAACAGGGACTTGGCTTTTCGGCACACCCTGTTGCTTATAATAAATGGCCCAGGGAGGAATTATAAAATTAACCACATTTATCGTAAAGAAAAAAAAGAGTGATGTATAAGGAAACGGCCTAATCTTTAAACCGTTTTTTCAAGCTGTATGTATTTTTAGCATAACCATCGAGATAACCGCGGGCAAATATTCCGGGCAATCGGGTTTCAATTGCCCTATGATTTTGCTTATTTCCTTTTCAATCCAAATTATTTTTCATACTTTTGCGGGAAACGGTTTTTCACACAACTCGAGTCCTGCGTTTGACAAAAAAATCACTTGACATCCGCCGAATCAGCGCACCTAAAATATTTACGCTCCTGATTATCATTTTCATCTGGCTGCTCATTCCTCCGGCGCCGTTTTCGGATATATCCTATTCGCGTATCGTCACCGACCGGCAAAATAACATGCTGCGCGTTACGCTGGCCAAAGATGAACAATACCGGTTTCCGCCGGATTCTCTGGACTTGCCGGAAAAATATGTGCGGGCGGTGCTGACGTTTGAAGACAAGCGTTTTTTCTCGCATCACGGCATAGACCCGTTAGCGCTGCTGAACGCTGTCCGGATCAATCTGCAGAGCGGCCGCATTGTCCGCGGCGGCAGCACCCTGAGCATGCAGATAGCCCGACTGGATCACCCGAAACCGCGTACCCTGTTCAATAAACTGCGCGAGTGCCTGACCGCGCTGAAACTGAGTCTGCATTTCAGCAAACATGACCAGCTGATCCTGTATGCGGCGCATGTGCCCATGGGCGGCAATACCGTCGGTCTGCAGGCCGCATCTTTACGCTACTTTGATAAACCGCCCAGAGACCTCACCTGGGCGGAAGCCGCGCTTTTTGCGGTTCTCCCCAACTCGCCATCTATGATCAATCTGGACAGACAACGCAGCCGTTTGCTGCAAAAACGCAATCATCTGCTGCAGCGGCTGTACCGCACTCACAGGTTGGACTCCCTGAGCTGTCATCTTGCCTGCCGGGAACCGTTACCCCGGCTGCCGGAACGTATGGTGTTCAAAGCGCCGCATCTTTGCACCCAGGCGCTGGCACAGGAATCCGGACACCGTATTTGCACCACCCTGGACTCTGACATTCAACACCAACTAAATCTGATCCTCGATTCCTATGCGGGATTTTTTTCCACCCACGGCATCCGCAATTACGCCGCCCTTGTTGCAGAAACCGCCACCGGCCGGGTGCGCGGCTATGTCGGGTCCCAGGGATTCTTTAAATTGCCCGGCGGTCAGGTGGACGGCGTGCAGGCCGCACGCTCCACCGGCAGCCTGCTCAAACCGTTTCTGGCTGCCTGTGCCATGGACCGGGGTCCGTATACCCTGACGACAAAACTGCCGGATGTACCTGCATTTTTCGGCAATTTTTCACCGCAAAACGCCTCCGGAACGTGTCACGGACTGGTAAGTCTGGACATCATGCTGCGATATTCCCTGAACATCCCGGCCGTGTTTCTGCTGCAGGATTACGGCATGGACCGCTTTTATTACAACCTCACGGATGCGGGATTGACCAGCCTGAACCGGTCGCCGGAAGAATACGGACTGTCCCTGATTCTGGGCGGCGCCGAAGCGTCGCTGTGGGAATGTTGCGGACTGTTTGCATCCCTGGGAAATCTCGGCCGCAGTACGCCTCTGCGCTGGAATGCGGAGCCTCAGCATCCCGCTGCAGCCGTCTGTTCCCCCGGCGCCGCCTGGCTGACATTGCAAGCGCTCGCAACTGTCGATCGTCCCGGAACGGAATTTTACTGGCCGTTTTTCAACAATCAGATTCCCGTGGCCTGGAAAACCGGTACCAGTTACGGTCAGCGCGACGCCTGGGCGATCGGCGTCAACTCACAATACGTGATTGGCGTATGGGCCGGACACTTTTCCGGGCAAGGCAATACCGATCTGTACGGCTCCAGCGCCGCCGGTCCGGTGCTGTTTAAACTGTTTAATCAGCTCTGCCGCAGCAACCAACCTCTGTGGCCGGAAAAACCGGAATCCGATCTGCGGCTGAAAGCCGTATGTCCGGTCAGCGGTCTTTCGCCTTCCCCCTGGTGTCCGGACACCATTCGCGTTGAAGCGCCTGCTGTCGCCTGGGAATCCAAGACCTGTTCCTTCCACAAACGCTATATTCTGGACAGCAACGGATATCAAGTGTGTTCACAATGCTGGACCCCTTCCGATACCGTGTGGTGTACACGCACCATCTATCCGCCGCCCGTCCGACAGCTTATGCAGCGTCAAAATCGCATGGTGGAATCGCCGCCGCGACATCATCCGGATTGTCCGGCAGTTCACCGTGAGCGTCAATTTGCCATCGAATATCCCATCCCGGACATTCGCATTCAGATTCCGCGCACGTTCAGCGGCACCTTTGAACCGGTGATCTTTAAGGCAAAACACGCCACTCCCTCTATGCATCTGTTCTGGTACCTGAACGGTTCATTTCTGGCAGAAACCCGCGAACCGCATAATGTAAAAGTAAATCTGCCGGCCGGTGAACACCAACTAACTGTGCAGGATCAAACCGGGGCCGTACGTCGAGTCCGATTTCAGGCATTCAGATAAAAAATAAAAATCATTCTTGATTTTTTAGAAATAAATATGTATAATAACCGGCAAATGTAAAAAATGTCGTTCCTTTTTTTACATAAAATGCCCGGATTTATGACACATTTCGGGCCGATGAATCATGGTCCTATTCAAGCAATAAATCAGGGGGAAGATGTGATGAAAAAGGCAGCGGGCTGACAGGTTGACAGGTTCATTCAGAACGACTGTGAAATCCAGTCACTCACAGCATTTGCCCGCATTGTCAGGATGAGCTCTATCCCGATTTTCAGGACGAGAGGACAAAAGCTAAAGACAGAGAACGGACAAGGCATATTTATGTCAATTTCCCAAACAGATATGGCAACTCCTAAATCTATTTTGTGGATCATTCTATTCACGTTGTTATTCTGCAATCTCTCTGCACTGTTTGCACTTGATCCTGAAAAATCCATTGCTCAATACGGCCACTCTTTATGGCTCCCCATGAACGGTCTGCCCGCGAATAAAGTAAATGTGAGTCTACAATCCCACGACGGTTATCTTTGGTTTGGAACGTCCGCCGGTCTGTTTCGTTTTGACGGGGTGAGTTTCGATTCCATCCGCACAGAGCCAAGTCAAAAGCCCGACGGTTCTATCACCGCACTGGCTCGATCCCGGGACAATGGCCTGTGGGTGGGCACCAAATGGACCGGATTCAGGCATTTGAAAGACGGCCAGGTCCGGAGGCACGCACTTTTAGAAGGTTTTTTCAACACACAGATCAACGCCCTCATCGAATCCGCAGATCACAGACCGCTGATCGGAACTTCTATCGGGTTGTATCGACTCGACAGTACCATGTATACGCCTTTGATGCTCGAACCCAATTATGTTACGGCTCTTGCCATCGATAATTCAGGCCGAATATGGGCCGGAACCCACGAGGGAGTATTTATCCTGGATGCGGCGGGCCAACAGATTCTAAAACAAATCAAACAACACGACGGCCTTCCCCACAACAATATTACTTGCCTGCATTTTGACAGACAGTCGATCATGTGGATCGGTACAGCCAATGGACTGGCGCGTGTAATGAACGACAAAACTGTAAAAACCTATGCACAGGGTGAACGCATCAATGTCGTTTACAAAGATAAAGACAATAATTTGTGGACAGGAACGCGTAGCGGATTGAACCGATTGAGCAGCGGCGACACCTGGTCACGTTTTACAAAAAACGACGGCCTGACCGATAATAATGTCCTGTCCATCACCGAAGATCACGAAAACAATCTCTGGGTATGCACCTCAGACGGTCTGAATCAGTTCAAAAATATCAACCTGACAACATACACGACCTATGACGGATTGTACAACAATTTTATTTCAAGTATTGTCGAATCTCCGGACAACAGCCTGTATTTCTGCAGCAGCCAATCGGCCAGCATTACAAAATTCGGAAAGGATAAAAGCGTATTTAATGAAATACCAGTCGGCCCTGTATACGTGGCGCGCGATTCTAGTATCTGGACCGGACAAACGGGCGCACTCTCGAAACTGAAAAACGGAATCATCAGGCAATACTCAACCCGCGACGGCCTTCCGGATAAATGGATATCGGCCATCACCGAAGACGACCGCAGCTTAATTATATATTTTGATCATGTCGGAATCCGACGATTTGTCGAGGGAAGACTCGAACCTTACCTGATGGCTGACGGCAAGCCTTATCCAAACCGCGAATATATGACCTGTTTTCATTATGCAAAGGACGGGGCACTGTGGATCGGTATGGCGGATTCGCTGGTCCGTATCCGCAATGGCGTCAGCCGTCACTTTACGACGCGGGACGGGCTTGCCAACAACTGGGTGAGTTCTATTTATGAAGACAAGGACTCGACATTGTGGATCAGCTCTCCACAGGGCGGATTGACCCGCTATCGAAACGGCGAATTTATCGCATTTTCCTACAAAGATGGCTTGTTCACCAATGAAATTTACTGCGTACTCGGAGATGATCAGGGAGGATTATGGTTGAGCAGTCCGGTTGGCA
Source organism: candidate division KSB1 bacterium (assembly GCA_034521575.1). Classification (NCBI taxonomy): domain Bacteria; kingdom Pseudomonadati; species Candidatus Zhuqueibacterota bacterium. The sequence goes on along the minus strand of JAXHMJ010000003.1, from coordinate 193,212 downwards.
TTGGCCACGTAGAGAAAAAAGAATTGGCCGAATTTGCCGCAGGTCATACCGATTCTCTGCACTGCAAAGTCTATGGTGTCCAGGAGGGCATGAAAACAAAAGCATGTTTTGGCGACTGGCAACCGTCCGGATGGAAAGCGCACGACGGGTCGCTCTGGTTTGCCACCTCAAAAGGTGCCGTTAAAATTGTGCCGGGCACGTTTAAAAGCAACCAGACACCGCCGCCGGTTCACATAGAATCGATACGCAGCGATGAAATCAGATCTTATCGAGAAAGCAACACCACCTTTGCGGCAGGTACGCAAAAACTTGAATTTCATTACACCGCTTTGAGCTTTAAAGAACCTCAAAATGTTCGGTTTAAATACAAAATAGAGGGATATGATAAAAATTGGGTTAACGCCGGAACCCGTCGCTCAGCCTTTTATACGAATTTACCGCCCGGTGATTACGCATTCCGGGTCATCGCCTGCAATAACGACGGCGTCTGGAACACCCAAGGTGCAGCGATAAATTTTGTACTACAGCCGCATTTTTATCAAACCCCGGGATTTTATATTTTAATCTTTTTCCTGGTTGCGGGCGCTATTTACGCTATCTTTCGCTGGCGAATCCACCGGCACCTTGAACAGGAACGTATCCTCAATGAACGCATCAAAGAGGCCACAGCCCATATTAAGACATTAAGCGGACTGCTTCCGATTTGCGCCAATTGTAAAAAGATCCGTCACGATGACGGCTATTGGGAACAGCTGGAAGGCTATATACAAACCCGTTCCGAACTGCAGTTTTCACACGGTATCTGTCCGGACTGTATGCAAAAATTGTATCCTGATTACACTGACGAAGAATCTGAATAGGCCCGCTCTTTAATCACCGGCTCCAGCCTCTGCAACAAGCCCCGCGCATCCTGCACGCGCTCCGGCGCTTCTTCAAGTTCAAGAATTTCCAGCAACGCTTTGCGCGCCTCCTGCGGCCGGCCAGAGCATCAAATGCGACCTGGCGGCAAACCAAAGACAATTGGCCGTCTGCCGCGGATTCGCAGCCGTTTTCCGCGCATTCTGCATATCACGCAACGCCAGGCGCACGGCCTCGGGATCAAACGCCAGCGTCACCCCCAATATCTGCAGCGGCGCGCTCTTGATCCGTGCCAGACCGGAATAAAAGGAACCGAAATACGAGTCCGGATGCTCCTGCAGATGCTGTCCCAGAGAGATCAGGGCAGACGAGTAATTGCCGTCGTGAAATGCCTGGATGCCGTGCTCAAGGGACGGAGACGGTGAAGACGGCTGTTGCAGATTCTGCACGCGTACAAATTCAAGCTCGGCCAGACGAATCATGTGCGAACGACTGTAGCGCATCACCATCCAGAATACCACGGCAAGCGCCAGCAGGATCACGGCCAGCGCCGCAAGTTTTCGATTGTAGAGAGAGGATGAGCGTTGTCGGTTCATTTGGGGGTAATCTCTTATATTTTAGTGCGTTATATATTATAACACATCCCTGCCACGGTTTCATTCCGTTTCAACAGTGAAATCTTTATGCTTTTGGCGTTGAATCACATGCTCTCCGCCTTTGCTGTAAAAACCCGGATGCGTCGCCGACCGTTTTGAATAAAAGAACGGACTTTTTTGACAAAATCCGGATATTTTTGCAATTTCTTTATAGGAATAGCCCTTAAAATAAAAAAGCAAAAGACATCGGCGTTGACAGGGCGTCAGATCAGCCATTGCCGTATATATTTGCCCCAGACGGGGCCGCTCTCTGTAAATATTCGCAGGATAAACCAACATGCTGTACTCGATATCGTTCGGATCCAGGCAAACCGGACGCTTTTTACGGCAATAATCAACACACAAATTCCTGCAGATGCTTAAAAGCCAGGGGTAAAACGGACGCTGTATATCAAACGTCCGGATATGCTGAAAAATGCGCAAAGTTTCATTCCTGATATCTTTGGCATCTTCCCGGTTCCGGCAAAACCAGTAACAAACTTCAAGTATCTGCAAATTAAATTTTGAATACACCAGCAACCAGGCGGACTCTATTTTTTCTTTCAACTCAATCTTTACAGATTCACTCAGAGTGTACGCTTCCCCGCTATACATAAAACAATCCCTTTAATAAAAGATATGAACAACATCCAACCCGTATTAACATACAAAAAAATGATCTCTCTGTCAATATTTTTTGAATTCGGTATATGTATTCTGCATCTGTCATTCGTATTATATGATCTGGCGCAGAACAGCCGGGTTGAGATTATCCTCTACAATATGAACGGACAGCAGATCACAACCCTGTATAACGGCCGCCGGTCTGCCGGACAACACGAATTGCATTGGAACGGCTGCGGCACAGACGGCGCCCTGTTACCTGCAGGCGTCTATCTGCTGCAGATGCGTGCGGGCTCGTTTCGCGACACACAGAAACTGCTCTATATCAAATAAAAAGCCCGGTTCGAAAACCGGGCTCGGGGGAGAACGAAAAAGAATTTTGTGATAGCAGGCAGATCTGTTTTCATGATCCGCCTGATATCAAATTACTTGTTACCGCGCTGTCCGCGGCCGCCTCGGGGTGTTTCATCGTCAGCATCACCGCCTTTGGGCGTATCAAAGCGCCCACCGGCCTGTCTACCGATCTGACCGCGTCCGAGACAATCTTCCGGTCGTTCCCAATCTGCATCCTGACCGTTGGGGATCCCGTCACCGTCACTGTCCGGTGCATTGTCATTAAAGCCGTCACCATCGGCATCGACAAAGGCGTTCGAACCGGCGCCATGTCCGCGGCCTGATCCGGCGCGTTCATAGTCTTCATCTTGGCCGTTCGGAATGCCGTCGCCGTCACTGTCCGGCGCATTGTCATTGAATCCGTCACCGTCTGCATCCACAAATCCGGCGCCGCGGGCCCCTTCACCGTTTCCGGCCTGACCGCGTCTCTGGCTGGTTTCGGGACGCTCATAGTCCTCATCCTGGCCATTGGGAATGCCGTCGCCGTCACTGTCCGGCGCATTGTCATTATAACCATCGCCGTTTTCATCGACAAATTCACGACCATGCGTATCATCCGACTGTGCCTGAACCTGCGGTACTGCTGTGAATAAATATGCCAAGGCAGCTGCCAGTGCAAGAAAAAATGTAAAGCGTTTCATATGGTCCTCCAAAATAAAATGAGTATTTATTGATTTCACTTGCCACTAAAGCAACGCCCGTGCCAAACCCGAAAACCGGCAGATTTCGTACCCTTTACTACTTGTTTTATTTAAGCTTGTGATTTTTATACCGGAATACCGGAACCCATCCGGATCGACCAAACGGTCGATTTTTTCACCGAAACAGTCGAAATCTGCAGCCGATTTTTATTCCAGCCGGATGATCATTTTTCGAAAAATTAACTTGCATTTTCGCATAAATTCAATTAAAATAAGACTTCATCCAGTATCCGGCCCGTTTGTGATTGAGACGTGTGCGTTACTCCTCTTGATTTTTCCGGGCCGGATTCTTTTATCACCATGGACACCCGGGGGTTGGCGCCAGACAGTATTTTCAAAGATAACAGGTGCAAAAAAAAAGCGCTCTTTTCTAAGCTTTTTACTGAAATTTTGAGATATCTATCTATATACCAGTATTAATTTTTATAGACTTGTACCTCGTACTGTTTTAAGCTGGAGGCTTTGAACAGAAAACGAACACATGGAAGCGGTGAGGAAAAAATTAGAAAGGTGAGCGGCAAGGTGCATGCAGGTCAGAGTAAATTCTATCTGGATTCCAAGAAACGCACCCGGCGTCCGCCAAAAAACACGGTAAACGATTTGATCTCGTTCGACAACGCCCCGTTGTACAGCGTGGGACAGGGAGAGTTGTACCACACTCAATTAGACCCGACGATCCGTTTTCTGCACAAACATTGTTTACAGATATGACAAGCAGGACCGTTACGCTAAATTTTTCACAGGGCAGTATTCGGCCGCATACCCAACACCAATCCCCCATTATTCGTTCTCATCGTATGAAAGTTTCGGCAACCGTTTTAATTGATGCACATTGTGACTTATGTTTGACTCTAAAAAAAGGCCGACGAATTCGCCGGCCTGGTTTCATATTTCACAATTCTCCATTTACCCATCACACTTATCGTTTCACCCGGGCATTGCCTTCCCAGATACTCCAAATCTGTTCTTCGTCTGCGGGTTGAGCGTAATCAGTTTCCAGAGTTGTGACCAGAGCGCCGCTGGCCCAACCGAAATGCAGCCAGTCTTCCGGTTTCCAGCCTTTCAGGATGGCATAGAGCATGCCGCCGACAAATCCGTCGCCGCCGCCGATGCGGTCCAGAACCGTGATCGGCCGCGGTTCCACCACATGCCAGTCATCGCCCGCGGACATGATGCCGCCCCAGAGATGCGAGTTGGCATTGACCACCTGACGCAGGGTTGTGGCGTACACCGAGGCGTTCGGGAATGTCTGTTTCGCGGCATTGATCATGCCTTTGAACCCATCAATCTTGGCCGTTAGGTCTTTGCCGCCGGCTTCCGGTCCTTCCACGTTGAGGCAGAGCTGAAAATCCTCTTCATTGCCCACCAGAACATCGGAAATACCGGCAATTTCCTTAAAAATCGCATGCAGCTCATCTTCACGGCCTTTCCAGAACGAGGCGCGGTGGTTCAAATCAAAGGAAATGCGGGTTCCATGTTTACGGGCAGCGCGCGCCAGTTCCAGACAAAACTGTCCGGTTTCCGGAGATAATGCGCCCACAAGTCCGGATAAATGAATAATCTGCACGCCCTCCTCGCCGAATATGCGCTCCAGATCGAAATCCTCAGCGCTCAGGGTGCGGCCCACCTCACCGGCGCGGTCGTTATGCACCCGCGGACCTCGCGATCCGGTGCCCCTGTCCGCAACATTGAACTGATGCCGATAGCCCCAGGGGCCACCCTGTTCCACGATCTTGGCTTCCACATTCATATGTCGACCGGCCAGGTTGTCGCTGATGAAACGCGATAGCGGACTGTCCTTGACCCATGCCGTCAAGACCTTGACCGGCAGTCCCAGAAAAGACGACACGCTGGCCACATTGGTCTCGGCGCTGGTGGTCTGCATTTTAAACATGTCGCTAGAGTGCACCGGCTGACCGTTTACCGGTGTAATGCGCAATCCAATGCTGGTGGGTACCAGTAAAGCATATTTACAGTTTTTTTTCAGTTGCAAATCCATATTCAATCCTTTCGTTTTATACACAAATAGCATTTTGGCGGCTTTTAGCAACATAAAACTTGAACAAACATTAATTTGAACCGGTTCAAATTAATGTTTGAAAAATAACCGCGTCAACAGCGGTTATTTTAATATAATCAATCGAGATCACGATTTCAAGTATTTTATAAAGTCCTTTGATCAGAAAGGTGTTCATTGTTTCAGCCATTTTAAAGCTGCTGCAACAATGCAGAGATATTTTCTGTGGTATAGACCTGCGAAATCACAGATTCATCCAGCGAGTCATGAATTACCCACTGGCTTTCGCCCTTTTTCGCCGCCAGACGATAACCTTTTTTTTCATATTGTACATCATACACAAACAAGCGCACATCATTGCGCTGCAACGTATGACGCAGACGGATGAGCACACCAGGCGGATATGAACTGCCGCACAGGCTCAACATGCGCGACAATTCACGGGTACGATCACCGGTTCGGCTGTCTGTCAGATTTCGCTTGAAATAACAATCAATTCCCCAGGCAATATCTTTTATTTTATTCAGCAGTTCGTCGTTCTTGTTTTCCTGCGCCTTGATCTCCAGAGCCTGTGTATGATGCTGATATTGCCTGATTTCCTGAAGGGGTGAAAAAGCCAGATCAATTGTGGATTGGCGTAAATGTTGATCCAGAAACTTGTTTTTATCAATAAACAGGGGAACGAGATACTCCACATTGATATAAAAACCCTCCCACATCGGAGCGGAACGGTTCTGTGCATCGATCACATCATGAATCTGCATCATGTCCTGTTGGTTTCTATACACCTCTGTTGCCGGTGGCGTGTAACGCCCCGGCCCGGATTCAATTGCAATGTCAGAGAATTTTGCACGCGCCAGACGATCCATGACGGTAAAAAAAATCGTTTTCCCCTTTCGTTTGTCAACAAATCGCCGGTTCATCATGCCTTTTGCGGTTTGCACATAGTCTGCAAACGCCTCGGTGAGATCCATGCCGGATGAGTTTGCCGGTTCTAAAATCAAAGGATCAATTTGTGTGCTCGTCATTTCGGCAAATTGTTTCATCATCTCGCGATTGGAGATCCACACCAGCAGTTCTGCGCTGAGAACAAGTACAATAAACACAATTGCAGCTGTTAACCAGCCTACGGCCAACGGTCTTTGCGGCAGTGATTTTATATGGGCGGCGTACATGGCATTCAAGGCGTTTTGTGCACCGGCAATCGCAAATGCCGACAGGCTGTACACCAGCCAGAACGGTCCCGGGATATTCAAAATCACAATTCCCGAAAACATCGCCCAGGGAAGAACAAAAATAAAAAAAGCAGAACGGCCGTTAAAAAAGCCGTACCGTTCTTTAAAGGTCTCATCCTCAATCGTTGCGTAAAGTCTGTAAATAACAATCAGATTATAAAGGGGAACCAGTAAAAACAATGTCTGCAGCAGAGGTTCTGCATCAATATTTCTATATTTAACAAGTTTTTTCCAGGTCTGATAAAACCAGAACGGGAAATAGAGACCAAACGTCAACACAAACAGCACAGCCGGCTGCCAATGCGAGCGATCGAGTTTGTCATGCTGCCAGTCGGATTTATCAAAACCGGACGGTAGCTCCGATTCGACCGCTTGCTGCTCCGCGATCCGGGATTCGCGTGCCGTTGCACGAGACCGGCCGTATACAAATCCGCAATTCAGGCAGGCTTTGCCCACCTTTTGCTGGTGCCCGCAATGCGGACAGCGGATTTTCAAGCCGTTTTGTTTTGAATCATTCGCTTGTGTTGTACGCATGGCAACAATATTGCACAAGGCGCCTGTGCTTTCAAACTCAGATTTGAGTTTTTGCGCGGTTTCAAAATCAATGTTGTTTTTCAGCACAATACGGTTTCCGGAAAAAAGCCGCTTAACGCGCGGTTCACTCAATTTGAAGCGACCGGCCACTTGCTTTTTAACTTGTTCGTAATCGTACCCCGATTGGACATTGCCATCAAAAACAATTTTATACAGCGTCTTATCCACAAACACTCCGAGTCTGGTCATAAAACTGTATAAATGCAGGTTATTTGAAAAAAAACGAATCAAAAATCTTGCCAAAGCATTGTTTTTAGATCGCAACTCCGGCACACATGCTGACTTTCCGTGATGGTGATCATCATGCAAAATTAAAAGGATTCAGCTGCATCTCTTTCATTCGGCTGTTCCCGAATAAAAGCGCGTTTGATGTCTCTTTGCCAGTTGCTGCAACTCTTTTGCAATGCCGGGATACGCCCTAATGACATTGTTCGTTTCATAAGGATCATTCACAAGGTCAAACAGCGACAACTCTATATGCTCTCGCTTATAGCGGCCGGGCTGTCCGTCGTTACCCGGAGTTACCAGCGTGCGATAATCATGCGGCAGATGCAGTTTCCAGAGACCGTCACCGCTCATGACACTTTCGAACGTACCGCCTGTTGAAAAGGCGTAATACTCGTACGGATTTGTTGCGCCCGGTTTACGGGTTATGATATCCCAAACATTTTTGCCGTCTATTTCATGATCGGGCAGCGGCGCATTAATGCGTTCGCAAATGGTGGGCAATATATCAATCGAACAAAAGGCCTGACCCGACGATGATCCGGCCTTGATTGCGCCCGGATATTTCATAATGCATGCCGAACGCGTGCCGCCGTCAAAGCTGGTGGTTTTTGCTATGCGAAACGGCGTAGAACCGGCATGATTGCCATAACTGATCCACGGGCCGTTATCCGAGGTAAAAAAAACCCATGTAATGATAACGATATTCGGGGGTGTTTTGGACTTTTCGGAATAACAGCACATCAATCCCCCTGTCAACAATGCTCCCGAGGCGGCCTTTAAAAACCGCCTGCGCGTCAAAGACCGAATGTTTTTTTGTGTTGTCATTTGAAAGTTTTTTATTTATTGACATATATTTACAAACACAAGACTAAAACTAACAAAATCATTGAAAAAAACAACAATTCAATATAAATTCTTTGCAAATTCATCAATCTGTCTTGACATTATCAGGAATATTGTTTATTTTCTTTTATGAGTAATTATTTATATTATACTTGAACCGGTTTAATTTTTTTGCGAGGAGTTGTTATGAGAAGAGCAGTGTATATGACAGCCATTCTGGCTGTTGCAATGACGAGTGCTTGTACCGGAGGAGACTGGACCCCGCTGTTCAACGGGGAGAACCTGGACGGCTGGACCAGGCTGAACGGCACCGCCGAGTACAAAGTCGAGGACAATATGATCATCGGCGTCAGTAGCATGAATACGCCGAATACCTTTTTGGCGACTGAAAAAGAGTACGGGGATTTTATCCTCGAGTACGAGGCCAAAGTCGACCCGGCATTGAATTCAGGCGTACAAATCCGCAGTAACAGCATCCCTGACTATCGTGACGGACGCGTACACGGCTATCAGGTGGAACTGGACCCGTCAGACCGCGCCTGGACCGGCGGCATTTACGATGAAGCGCGGCGCGGCTGGTTGTATCATCTGGAATACAACCCAGAGGCCAAAACAGCCTTTAAACAAAACGAATGGAATCAGTTTCGCGTCCAGGCCATCGGCAACCGTCTGCAGGTGTGGCTGAACGGCGTACCTGCATCCAATCTGGTGGATGATGAAACGGCAAAAGGATTCATCGCCCTGCAGGTTCACAGCATCGGCAATGACACGTCCAAAGCGGGAAAAACCGTAAAATTCCGCAATATCCGTATCATGACGGAAAATCTGGATGCGGCTAAAAAAGACATGCCCGCGGATGTGCAGCAAGTCAGTTACCTGGCCAATACACTGACTGAACGCGAAAAAGAACAGGGCTGGAAGCTGCTATGGGACGGTGAAACCACAAAAGGCTGGCGCGGCGCCAAACTGGACGATTTCCCGGAAAAAGGCTGGGTCATTGAAGACGGTGTATTGACCGTACTGGAAAGCGGCGGCGGCGAGTCCGAGCACGGCGGTGATATCGTTGCAACCCGCCTGTATTCCGATTTCGTCCTGCAGGTTGATTTCAAGTATACCAAAGGCGCCAACAGCGGTATCAAATACTTTGTGGACCCGGAATTGAACAAGGGCGCCGGTTCGGCCATCGGCTGCGAATTTCAGATCCTGGACGATGAACATCATCCGGATGCCAAAAAAGGCGTGAACGGTAACCGCACGCTTGCCTCTCTGTATGATCTGATTCCGGCAAACGCGCATTTTTACCTTCCCAACGAATCCACGTCCAAGCGCGTAAACAAATACCGCTGGAACCGCGCCAAAATCGTGGCGGACGGCAATGATGTGGCGCATTATCTCAACGGCATCAAGGTGGTGGAATATCAACGCCGCACTCAAATGTGGCGTGCGTTGGTGGCCTATAGCAAATACGCCAAATGGCCGAATTTTGGCGAATGGGAAGAAGGTAACATCCTGCTGCAGGACCATGGCAACCGCGTGTCCTTTAAGAATATCAAGATCAAAGAATTGTAAGGAGAGTATCATGTCTAAAACTGTATCTAGACGTCAATTTATTAAAACCACAGGGATCGCTTCCGCAGGGGCGGCGCTGGGCACAGCGGCTTTTTCGAAAAAAAGCTACAGCCGCATTCTCGGCGCCAATGACCGGGTCAATTTTGCCATTGCCGGATTGCATGGACGCGGCAATGCACATCTCTCATCCATCGCGGCCCTGCCCAACACGGCGGTCACCCATATTTGCGATGTGGATCAACGCTATTTCGACAGCTTTTCACCCAAAACCGAAAAACTCACCGGCCAAAAACCCAAAGCCGTAATCGATTACCGCGAACTGGTAAAAGATAAGGACATAGACGTGATCACCATTGCCACACCGGAACATTGGCACGCCCCCATGGCCGTCATGGCGCTGCAGGCCGGCAAACATGTGTATGTTGAAAAACCCTGCAGTCACAATCCCGCAGAAGGTGAACTGCTGGTGGCGGCCCGGGACAAATACGGCAAGCTGGTGCAAATGGGCAATCAGCAGCGGTCCTCGGATTTCACCATCAAACTGATCCAGCGCATCCACGAGGGTCTGGTGGGACGTGTCTACATGGGCAAAGCGTGGTACAGCAACAAACGCGGCTCTATCGGCACGGGCAAAGAAATACCGGTACCTGATTTCCTGAACTGGGATTTGTGGCAGGGTCCGGCGCCCCGCCAGGCCTACCGCGACAATGTACATCCCTACAACTGGCACTGGTTCTGGGACTGGGGCACCGGCGAAACCCTGAACAATGCCACCCACGAGGTGGATATATGCCGCTGGGCGCTGCAGGAAACCTGGCCGCTGCGCGTCTCTGCCAGCGGCGGCCGTTACCACTATGACGATGACTGGGAATTTTATGATACACTGGTCACCAGTTTCGAGTACGAAAACAGCCTGATCACCTGGGAAGGCAAAAGCTGTCAGGGCATGCAGTACTTTGATCAGGGACGCGGCGCCAGCATTCACGGTACGGAAGGCACGGTCATCATCGGACGCGGCGGCTACAAGGTGATTGACCGCGACAACCAGGTCATTGAGGATTTTAAACGGGAAGGTGAGAAAGATGCGACATTGAACGTCGTCGGCGCCGGTCCCATGACCACCGAGCATTTTGCCAATCTGATCGACGGAATTAAAAACGGTGCTCCGCTGCGCTCACCGATTGAAGAGGGTAATGTGAGTGTGACTATATTGCAGTTGTCCAATATCGCCTGGAAGCTAAGAGATACACTGCATCTCGATCCTCAAAACGGTCATATCACCCATAATGCCAAAGCCCAGGCGATGCGTCACCGCGAGTATGAACCCGGCTGGGAACCGGAAACCTGGCACGCGTAATCGATTTTCCGAAACAGCAAGATACAATAAAAAGCGCTCCGGTTCGCGGAGCGCTTTTTTTAATTCAAATCCAGCCAATCCATCAAACTTTGCCACGGGCAAAGCCGTTTTCGGTCAAGTAGGTATAGCTTTGCTGGACCATGTCAAAGATATCATATTCCGTATCATCCAGTTCCACAATCATCCATTCGGTTGACCCTTTCCCTGCTTCGGCGACAGCCGGGATATCCACATTGCCTTGCCCGACGGCAACCTGTTTGTGCACAGGTTCGCCGACCGTTGCTTTGCCATCCTTGATATGCAGCAGCGGAGCGCGCTTGCCGAAATCCGCAACCACCTTGGCCGGATCCTGGCCTGCGGTTCGGGTCCAGTATACATCAATTTCAAAAAAGATATCCGGATTTAGATTTTCGAGCAGATAATAGGCCGGATACACCCCGTCGACCTGCTGGAATTCCCACCAGTGATTGTGCATACCGAATTTGAGTCCGTTGTCTTTGGCCCATTGCGATGCCTTGTTGTAGCGTTCCACCGTTTCTTTCATAGCATCCATAGACGCATATAATCCGGACTGCGGCCAGCCGTGCCAGACCAGACGGTCGGATTGATAGGCTTCCGCCATCCGCAGAATCAGGTCTTTCTGATCACCCTCGGGAATTTCCGTATGCATGGCGCAAACCGGCAGTTCAAGAGAGTTCAAAAGATCTCCGGCCTGTTTTAATGTAATTTCTTCGGGGAAAAAGTACGTTTCCACACCGGCATAGCCCATGTCCGCGATTTTGGTCAATGTGCCTTGAAAATCCTCGGCAATCGCGTCCCGCACCGTGTACAGCTGAATGCCCAGAGGCGGAAGTTTTGCTTCAGGTTGCCGGGTGGCACAACGGATTCCACCCAAAGTTAGGGCCGCAGCGGCCCCTGTCGTTTTTAAAAAGGAACGTCTGTCCAGTTGCATGGTTTCACTCCTCTCACGTTTACTTTAGTTTGAATCAATTACTCTTTGCTCAATCTCAACAACACCACATCGTGCGGCGGCACCACACCTGAATACGGAGTGTCGGATGTACCCAGATCTTTGTGTGTCCAGAGATCGCGCACCTTTAAATCACCGGTGATACTGTAATTTTTCCAGCCGAAATCCGGATCCGGGATCCAGCTGCGCTGCAAAGGATACTCCAGCGTCCAGTCGGTCTCGCCGCGGTTCAGAAAGCAATAGGCAAACTCACCGCCCTCCAGCGGTTTCACCCAGACTTCGCGTTCACCATAGTCCACCCATTTCAAAGCGGGGATGCCCGATTTATCCTGATCCAGGGCAATGACTTCCTTGTTGGTCAGAATCTCTGCAACCGTGTCACTCATATCCCGAATGTCATTGCCGGTCATAAGCGGCGCGGAAAGCATGCACCACATGGAAAAATGAGCCCGATTTTCGCTTTCGGTCAATCCACCGTTCCCAACTTCGAGCATATCAGGATCATTCCAGTGTCCCGGCCCCGTATACTGACGAAGCGGAACCTGTTTGTCCAGGATCTGCATCACTCCCAGTCCGCCCCAGTTGTAGACGCAGCTCCAGCAGTCCTGAATATCACCGGTGGTACGCCAGAGATGTCCGACATCCTCAGCCCACAGCCAGGGTTCATTGTCCCCCCATTCGCATATAGAAAACACGATCGGGCGTCCCGCCTCGTACAGCGCGTCCCGCATCAGTGTATAAGACGCCTCGGCATCCTGGGTGCCGGTATTGCACCAGTCGTATTTGAGATAATCCACGCCCCAGGCCGCATAGGTGCGCGCATCGCGGAATTCATAGCCGCGGCTGCCCGGTCGGCCCTGACACGTGGCGGTGCCGGCATCCGAATACAACCCGAATTTCAAACCTTTGGAATGTACATAATCCGCCAACGCTTTCATCCCGGACGGAAAACGCTCCGGATCGACCACGATATTGCCTTCGCTGTCGCGATCCACCTGCCAGCAGTCGTCGATCACCACATACTCGTATCCGGCGTCTTTCATGCCGGTCTCCACCATAGCATCCGCCACCTGCTTGATCAGCTCTTCGCTCACATCGCAGGCGAATTTGTTCCAGCTGTTCCAGCCCATCGGCGGAGTCTGCGCCAGATTCTCAAACTTTTGAGCCGGAGCGCTGCTGACCATCAAAAGACAAGCCAGCAGCCCGCAAAGCATTTGTTTCATACTATATCCTCGGTCGTTTCAATAAAAAAAGCCGCCGGCGTCACAGGACAACCGGAGGCGTCACCTTATTTGATAAATGTGACTTTTGTAAAAGCCATTTGACGGTCAGCATTGACCTGAATAAAATATTGTCCGCTGCTCACAGCAAAATCAGCAAAATTAATCCGGCGGGTTATGTTGCCGGCCTGTTGATAGCCGTCCTGCAAATCTGCAACCAGACGACCGGTCACGTCATAGATTGATATTTGAACCTCGGCAGGCTGCCCTAAACGGTATTCCAGCGTCACAGCCGGATTGAAGGGATTGGGATACGAATTCAGTTTAAAAGTTGTTGCCAATTGTACATCCGATTCCACAGCCGAGGGGGATTGCAGCATTTTGACCAGCTCGATACCGTCGCCGGTGCCCAGATTGCGCGAATACTGCATGTCTTCAGAATTGTTCCAATGCTCATGCACACCCAAACTGGTAATTGGCGTGCCGTCATTCTCCGGATCATAGACAATAGCGTCCGGCCAGTAGGATGAATCGGCTGCCTGCTGCAGGTAATCATCGGTGGCCGGCATTTGCACATGCGTTTCATAGGGATGGGTAAAAATGGTATATTCGGCCCTGAGAAAATCATAACCAACGGATTCGATCGCCACAGGATCCTGGGAGAAAAACAGCGAGGAACTCCAGTCTCCGTTGAACGGCGCCATTTTCCACTTACTCGGCTGTGTGACTTCCATGCCCGCGGACCACAGGGCATCCATCAGGTAAAAGAGATTCTTTTTGCCCAGCAGTTCATGTCCCAACAGGTCAACCTGAACCCGGTACACGCCATACTCGAAGCGGTTGTCTTCCTCTTCACCTTTAACCGGATCAACCAGTCCCGGATGCAGATGTTGAGCGCTTTCACGCGTGTGAGATCCAAAATGATTTTTGGCAAACATGGTCGCGCCAGCATGTTTATGTCCTTTGAGCGTCGGAATATTGATCAGATACTCACAATCCATAAAGACCTGATACAGATGATCCGTTCCGGCAGGTATGACCGTTCCGCGGTCGGAATAATCGATAACCGCGCTGTCGCAGGGTGTGACCTGCTCACGGCCTGCGCCGCCCGCATTGTAATTCATATAATGAACATCGGGAAATTCGCTGTTCCACAGTTCAAAACGGTGCTTGTAGATATTGCGGATCGGATCTCCAATATAGATATCAGACTGCGCAACACCCACCACATTCACAAGTTGACGCAAAACAGACAGCACCAACTGCGGAGACGTTTCGGAAATGCCGTACCAGTCGTTTTCAGCTACCGTGTAATTCTCGGTAATATTGCCCAGGGTTGACCAAACCCCCAGCCGCTTGTTGAATTCACCTTGATAAAGATCTTTTCACCGGGCTGATATCCGACCCCGCCTTTTTCACGCTGCACATTGTGATATTTGAACAGAGTGTCCCAGGCCGCAGAATCGGTTTCCAGTTCCGTAAAACCCTGCAGCACATTGGAGAACATCTGATCAATAACGGCCTGATCGTTATTTTTATTCAAAAACCAGCCGTCGTCACCGCTGCTGGGCACCCCGCTGCCGTCGTGGGTGTTGGTGCAGTTTTCGTTGGTCGCATCGGGATTAAAGACCCAGACCACACGTCCGGGGAATATACCTTTGGCTTCACCAAGCGGCTGATTCGCCGGCTGCTGGATGGTTGCAAAAGCGGCATAACCCGGTTCACTGGATCCGCTGATCGCCAAAAACAATCCCATCGAAGCGCCAACCACCAGCAATGCGATCAACGGCAGATTAAAGGTTCTGCGGCGGAACTGATCGCCCAGTTTTTTGATGGAAAAAACAGAGGTCAACAGTCCGGCCAGAAACACAAAAAAGGATGATGACAGCGGTATGGCCACTTTCATACAGGGATAAGTGAGGCGATTGGGTTTGGGCAAAAGCCGTATCACGATCCAGCCCGTCGCCAAAAGACCCAATATCGGAAGGAACAGAAACGAATACCATGATTTTAACTGGATACCGGTAATCTTGCCGGTTTTCTCACAATGCCGAAAAAGTTTTCTTTTCATAAAACGAACCATAGCGCTCTCCTTGTTAAGTGTTCACACAATATACAATTTTCGAAAACGGGATACAACTATATTTTCTCCAAGCTCTTCCCTCTCTTTTCGAAAACAGGATTATCATTGATTGTTTCTCAGACAAACCGCAAACCAGCCTGATTCATCCGGCGTGCGCAATTCAACAGATCGGGTATCTGGTACAGACTCTTGAGAAACCTGTGTCGCGTTTTTGACACTGATCCATTTGATGGTGAATCGTGATTGCGTTTCACAGGTCAACTCGATGTTTCCACCTGCCGGGAAATAGACAACATACCATTCACCGGGACGTCCGGTGACATAAGCTTCATCCGCTTGCCGGTGCCTGAGACGCTGCATCTGCGGTGTACCGTTGCAAAATTTGACATCTTGTTCGACCAGACGAACCGCGCGCAGAGCAGATGTGGCCAATGCCGATAAACCATTGCCGGAAGGTGGACGATGAAACCGCGCTGAGGCGCAGCCCGCCACAATATCACGGCAAAACTTTTCCACACCATCCCGAGCCGAACCGAATATATCGCGTTCCTGAGGTCCACCGTAGACTTTGGTATTGTTGACCGGGCGTATCACCGACTGCTCGCGCTGCTCAAGAATCCAGCGCAACGAATCCCAGTGCGTCTGATTCAAATTGCGACTGTTGATCTGGGAAATATCCAGAAATGAATAAAGGTCTGCGTTCGTAAGCATATGCTGCAGTTCGGGACTGGATTGTGGCCGGAAAAATCCGTCAAACATATCAGTACAATAGACAGTTACTGCCGCCGAGTCCGCTTTTTCCTGAATAAAGCGGATCCAGGTTTTACCCCACTCGGCCGGGTATTGGTCTCGTTATTCATGCAGTACAGCACGTTGCCGTGCTGCAGCGAAATAGACAGCATTTTAGCCACCCGTCGTTCCTGAATCTGTCGCACCCTATCCAGTTCAGTCACATAGCGCGGCATACCCGGGATGCTGTGAAAAAACGGCTGCAGATCCTTGTACGGATGCTCGGGATACTCGGCAGCCAGTCCGCTTTTGTTCGCATTGTAGTTGATATTGTTTTCCGGATGAAACGGATTTTTCAGCCAGGAATCCCGGGAATAATCAAACCGGTCCCAGACTTCAATCTGAACAATAATATCGCGCGCCTCGGCGGCGTTTAAAAGCTCCGCAAACCGGGTCCAATAGACGTCATTCCAGCGATCCAGATCGTATAATCCGTCCGCGCGCTGATAAAACGGCCACAGGTCACCGGAATCGCGCGAACTCATGGTGTTGCGGATCACATTGCCGCCGGCGGCGGCCAGACTGTCCAGCTGAGTGATCATATCCTCCGACTGGAACAGATTGTCATTATCGGACGCGCCCAAAAGCAGTACAGGTTCCCCCTTGTACTGCCAGTAACGCGGATTCTCCGGCCACGGCCGGATGCCCTTGTCAACCGGCTGTGGGCTGCAGGTGAGAAACAAGATCGATATCGCCCATAGTATCATTGTTTTCATACAGACCTCGGCATTTATTCAGATTTCTAAAACCAGTCCGCATGGCGCGCCAGGATCAATGAATCGGTATCCTGTATCACGCCGACGCGTTCGGCCCATGCGAAATAGCGCTGTTTCAAAGAATTCACCACATCCGGATACTCGGCGGCACGGTCATGGCATTCCGTGCCGTCAGCTTGCATATCATAAAGCTCCCAGACGTTTCGATCCCTGTGATACCCGTTTTCCCGCAGCGCTTCAGCCAGGGTGATACAGTTTGATTTGATATATCCCTGACAAGCCGGAATTTCACTGCTGTCCGGATACATCAGCCCTTCGGTCATCCGTCCCATACCCGCCTGGTGCGGATGCACACCGGTGAGCAGGGGCGCAGCGGGAACTATTGTAAAAACGGGTCATCAGCAGGCCTTCTTTTGCCAGACGGTCGATATGGGGCATTTCGATTTCTCCGCCCGTGCAGCCCGGATCTGAATAGCCCATATCATCCGCCATGATCAGCAAAATATTGGGGCGCGATTGTTTCGGGCGCTTTAGGGTACAACCCGCTGAAAGCAACGCCGACGCTGTCACAGAATGTTTTAAAAACGTTCGCCGGTTCATCATTGCTCTTTGAAATACAGATTAGACGGACTCAACGGCAGGTTTTCTCCGTTGTTTGTAAGCGTACCCACCTCGAGCACCTGCCCGTATTGGGCGTCAAAAAATTCCACGCACAGATCATGGCGTCCGGCAGTCAGATACACGCGACCGGTTTTCGTCACCGTGCCGTGCACGCCGTCATTCATGACTATCGTTTTCCCGTTGATGATCAGGTGCGAACCGTCATCACTGGATGTATAAAATGTCAGTGTGTCATCATGAGCGATAGTCAACTCACCGGTAAACCGCAAGGCATACTGATCGTCGCGATGCGCAACAGCATCAGGGCCGATCTCCTGCACTCGTTCTGTCCGCAGCGGGTTCAGCCCTGCAAAATCCGGCAACTGCACCCAGGGCCCGCCCGCATAGTATTCGCACATCAAACCGTTCACCGCCGGATCGATCTTGTGAAACAGTGCGCGTATTGTATTGCTGAAACTGCCGTCCGGGAAACGCAATCGCGCTTTCAGCACCGCCGAATCTGTGAGGCGTACCGTCTCACTGTAAACCGGCGAATCCACATCCGGCTTTTCCCCATCAAGCGTATAATGTACCTGCGCTCCCAGGGTTTTCAGGGGATTGACCAGGGTCACGCTGGTATCGCTTTTGAACAACACGCGTTCCGGCAGTCCGCCGGGCACCGGACGCCGAAAATTAACACCCTGGCCGGACAGCGCCAGCAGTCTCCGGGCCATGCGCGGATAAAAATGATCATAGGATTTCGAATCCGGCTGCGTCCACAACGCTTCAGAAAGCGCCAAAAGACGCGGAAACAGCATGTACTCCAGCCTCGCCGTATCCGGGATATGCTCGGTCCACAAACAGCCCTGGCCGCCGAGAATGTGGTCTTGGGCGTCTCCGGACAATTCCGCCGGTATCGGGTCGAACCCGTATACCGTCTTTACATCAAGCGCCGGCCGCGATCCAAAAGGCTCAAACTGCGGATCACCCTGCACCCGGTTCAGATAGACAAACTGCGACGGCGCCATCACCACATCATGTCCGGCGCGCGCCGCTTGCAGTCCGCCTGCAAAGCCGCGCCATGACATGACCGCAGCGCCGGGCGCCAGTCCGCCTTGCAGAATTTCATCCCAGCCGATCATGCGGCGGCCGCGGGAGTTGACAAATTTCTGAATACGCCTGATAAACCAGCTTTGCAGCTCGTGGACGTTATCAAGACCTTTTTCCTGCATGCGTTTTTGACACTTGCGACAGTGTTCCCAGGGGCTTTTTTTGGCCTCATCGCCGCCGATATGAATAAATTCCGAGGGAAACAGATTTATCACCTCGTCCAGAACCGTTTCGAGAAATTCGAACGTTTGTTCATTTCCGGCACAAAACGGATCGCTGAACTCAAACACCACACTGTCCGGTTTAACCCAGGGTTCACCGGAACAGGAAAGTTCCGGATAGGCGTAAAGCGCAGCCCAGGAATGTCCGGGCATTTCAATTTCCGGCACAATGGTGACACCACGCTGCTGTGCATAGTCGACGATCTCGCGCACCTCCTCCTGCGTATAGAATCCACCATAACGGGGCTCGCCCGGCTCTGCCGCTTCGATTTCGTAATTCCAGTCTTGCTGTCCTGTGCCCTTGCGCCAGGCCGCTACTTTGGTGAGTTTGGGATACGCATTGATTTCGATGCGCCAGCCCTGGTCATCCGTGAGATGCCAGTGAAAAACATTCATCTTGTGTTGAACAAGAAAATCGATATAGTCCTTTATATAGTCAGCCGGATAAAAATGCCGCGACACGTCCAGATGCATGCCGCGCCACTCAAAACGCGGCGCATCCGTTATAATCATAGCGCGGAGCTCAACGGGGTCATTCGGATGCTGCAGCTGCCGATCCGTAATAAGCTGCAGCAGGGTCTGCATCCCGTAAATCATTCCGGATCGGTCTTTTGCGCTCAACACCATGCCGTCCGGTTCGATTACCAGTTTGTAACTGCCGATCTTCTCAAATGCGGCATCTTTCGAGAGCATCAGGTCCGGAGACGCATTCGTGCAAAGCAGTTTTAATCCGGCGCATTCACGAAACGCATCAATCAGATACGGATTTAGTGACATGTCGGATTTCACAGTCATGCTGTCCTGGACAACATATGAACCCTTTTGTTCATGGACAGTCTGC
Organism: candidate division KSB1 bacterium; assembly: GCA_034521575.1. Classification (NCBI taxonomy): domain Bacteria; kingdom Pseudomonadati; species Candidatus Zhuqueibacterota bacterium. Next base: position 173,608 of record JAXHMJ010000003.1, on the reverse strand, counting down.
GGCCGGGGAATGACGGGAATCTCTGCATACCCCATGCCGACGAAAAGCATTAAAAGTAATGAGATCATTCTCATATTACACCTTGAGGAATAGTTTTAATTGATACAATGCATACAGAAACAGCCAGCCCACAAGAACATACGTAACAGCGGCAATCAGCGGCTCGGCCGCGCCGGCCAGTGACATCACACCGCCGAACACATACTCCGATGTGGCTCCAAAGTCGATGAATCCGCCGTGACACATATAAATGGTAATCGGATTCAATCCAATGACCACAAACGGAAACGCCCATTTTTTCATTCCACGCACATCGATCACATAGTAAAACACGGCCAGCAGAATCAGCGACAGTCCGCCGGCCACCAGAACGAATGAACTGGTCCACAAATTCTTGTTCACCGGGAACACCAGGCCCCACAATGCGCCGAGTCCCATAGACAACGCACCGGCTGTTAAAATCGCCGCGGCCTTGCGCGCCGGTGTCCAGAATTCCGACACATAACGCAGAAATCGCCCGGTGAACACACCCATGAGCGCAGTAGCGACCGCCGGGATGGTGGACAAAATGCCTTCCGGATCGTGAACCGTTTTATATAAAACACCCGGCAGCAGCATGCGGTCCACATACCCGACCAGACTGCCCTGCATACTCAAATCTCCGGCTCCGAATCCCGGCACCGGAATCAGCATCAGGGCCGCCCAGTACAGCAGCAGAATGGCGACGAACCAGATAATCTGTCCGCGCAAAGAGGTGTGATAGTAAATCAAGGCGGCAAACAGCCAGCCCAGGCCGATACGTCCCAGAACACTGGCATAGCGCATGGATTCAAAATTAAACTGCAGCAGACCATTGTAAATAAATCCGAACAGCACCAAAAGTCCGGCACGAATAAAAATGTGTTTATAAATCTGTTTCCAGGTCTGCCCGTTCTCAACGCGTTTGGCAAAGGAAAACGGCATACTGACACCGGCGATGAACAAAAACAGGGGGAAAATATTGTCGAAAAACCGGAATCCATCCCATTCCGCATGATGCAGTTGATGCGCAAACCAGTTCAGCACGCCCCAATCCGTGAGATTGGCCAGTGCAATAAAAACAGACGCACCGCCGACGATCCAGAACATATCGAATCCGCGCAGCGCATCCAGTGATGTCAAACGTTTTTGTGGTTCACCCATGATGTTCCTCATTCTTAGCATTGCGATGTTTGTTCAAGCAGTTGTATCAAATCCTGTCATCTGTTGCATTTATCACTCAAACATTCCGGTCATCCTGAGCGAATCACCGGCAGACAGCGATAAAGAAGCAAATTGTATTCCGGTTTCCGTTTTATGAAACTCAACAGGCTGTCCATTCAGAGCAACCGCGTCAATACTGCTGAATGGCAATTGCAGCTCGCGCAAGTCCAATATCCCATGCTGTAGACTCAGCACCGCATTGCGGCTGCCAAGCATCATACTGCCCCAACCACCGGCGCATGACCAGAAACAATGAAAGGGCCGCGCTGCAAGTCGCGGATGAAATGTTAGACGTGACTGGACCGCATCGTATTGATAGCCGGACAGCGCTGTCAACAGCGCCCAGGCAGACAGAGAACGCGCGTAATAGCGCCCAGACTCGATCTCAGCAAATGGATCACGATTGTAACCGCGGTAGCGTCCGCGTACGGCATCCACCAGCTGCAGACCTTTTTCCACCTCGCCCGCATAGATCAGAGATGCGGCCACCTGATATTCGATGCCGCTCCAGACTTCATCCGCGTAAGGGAATGGGATATCCGGCCGGTTTCCCTTTGGCCAGGAACAGATGGTCAATCCGGATTCTTTATTCAGGGCATAGACCCGTTGTACATTTTCAAAATGGGTGAACGTTTCCTGAAAATTATAGGTATAAATGCTGTTCAATGCAGTCCGCACGTTCAGCGAGTCGGTCAACATACCAAGACCGGTAATATAGGCCAGATACTGACCCAAAAGCTGATCGGACAAACAGCCGTCTCCATATTGATACTTGATCCCGGCGCCTCCCGGCGCATCTTGCGGATTCCGGTATTTTTCGGGCACCGTCACACCGTCGATGACTTCCACCCGCTGGATATAGTACTCGCCATTCCACAGCAGAGAATCGCAAAGCGCACGTCCGTTTTCATACAAACTCTGATACTCGCGCGCCGTTTCCGGTTCATTCAGATACTCCGTTATCTCGGCACAGGCTTTGAGTGCGCCGAGATACAGGGAACTGGTCATCATGTTCATGCCGAAAAAATTACAGTCATAGGTATTGTGCTGATCGCCGCGCAGTACGCCCTGCTTGTATGGGTCCCAGGGTACGGGACAGTTTTTCATCCAGGGATACGTATGCACGAGCTCGCCTACACCCTTCCAGGCAAATTCCAGACTGCCTTGACCTGTGGCCAAAGAGCACGCAGCCAGTCATCATCGCCGCAGTATTTCCAATCGCGGTATACCCGCATAATATTGCCCATTTGACCGTCAGCGGCCACATTTTTGAAATAATAATTGCCGACGGGAAACGGCGTGCGAAAACACTGATAACCGTTCTTAAAGGTCGCGTACTCGAAAGCGGTCTCGCGCATATTCCGTTCAAGCTGCGGAAACAGAAACGCCATGGTCTGGGCGTAATTCCACACATGTGTACAGTTACCGGGACAGCTGCCAAAATCATTGCCCAGCCCTTCAAATGCATGCACATGTCCCTCGGATGAGCGAGTGAGCATATGCGTTTTGAGAGGAACCATGCTTGCAGTTAGGGCATCAATCACCGTTTCCGGCAATGAAGAAGAATAGAGGGCCTCCTGAAAAGCGCGAGTTTTCTTAAATAAATTGTGTTCATGCTCAATCATATAATCCGCTACAGCGCGCGCATTTTTGAAACGGTCAGCATAATGATTCCGAATCGGCCGTTCGGCTTCAGGATTGCCGAAACTCATGGAGGCTTCCGGCATGCGGTACGGCACATACCAGGTGAGTATAAACGGAATCATACACGTCTCACCGGGTTTTAGGGTTCGATGAACCAGCAGGGATGCCACATCCGGATTCCGGGATTTGTTCGGTGCGGCATCATGTCTCGGTACCAATCGACCGTCATCTCTGAAATCCGACCAAAAGAGATGCGCATTGTCCCACCAGCTGCCTCGGTACCATCGGGTTTGTAAATCAGTCTGTTCTTCGGTGGTAAACATCATAATTTCCCCATAACCCGGCCTCGTAGAATCGATCTGTGTGCGCATATGCACGCCGCTGTACTGGTCCGTTTCCACAACACGATTGATTACCGGATAATTGGGTCGATCCGCACGGCGGTTTTGATGTTTCAGCACATTCCCCAGATTAAAGCACAGGGATATCTTTACCGGTTGATCAGAAGGATTGACCAGGGTCCATTTAAACACAGCAGCAGGCAGACTGCTGTGTTTCACATTCAGGGGAATAAACGGATTGTAGGCAGTCAGGTTTACATGGATCGGTACCTTTGCATCGCGAAAACAAAAGTTTGTAACGGGAAAGGTACCGGAACAGACGGTTTCGGCAAATCTCGGACAGCCGGACAGAGATTGCCGGGGAACCCCGAATGGATTGGGAAAATCATTGAAAAGCCGCCGTTCACAGATGCGCAGCACAGTCGACTCACCCCGTTTCTGCGCCCGCAGAGCGAAAAACGTCATCACCGGCGGCAGCTCGTCGCGCTGCGGTGTATTGAAGAACTGCAATTCCCGGATGTTACCGCGTCCGCCCAACAGAACATTGCCGGTGCCGATTCCGCCCACCGGGATATGCAGATGGCGCAGACTGTCGCCGCTGTAGGAAACCGAAAGACAGGATTCCGCAGTAATGAATAACAGCATTGGAAAAAACATATAAAATATTGCTGTTTTTTTCATACAGACTCCAAAGCTAAAGGTCAAAGGTCTGAACGTGTTAGAGTTAAGCGGTCAACGTTACTATCATTTCATTCCTGTTCATTCGGGGCGGCGATCAAGCATTCTTTGGCAGTGCGGCCTGCCAGCCGTTTGTTTGCAGCTTTTGCATGTGCTGCACAACATCCGGATATTTCGATGCAATATTGTTCGGACACTTTGCGTCCTGAACGCGATCATAGAGCTCAACCCGGCCGTCCGGCAAGGAAATAAACGTATGTGTTTGGGTTTTGATGCACTCGACGTCCGGATAATAAGCGCGCACACTGAATACGGCCTGTTTCCAGTCGCGGTTTGGCTGTTCCAACAGACCTCGCAGGCTGTATCCTTGCAGCTGCTGCGGCGGCCCGGGTAAAGCGCACAAATCGATCAGAGTCGGATACAAATCGACAAGTCCGGCCGCACGCTGACCATTGGCCGGATTGCCGGGCACGCGGATGAGCGGAGGCACCTGCGTTTCGCGATCGGCATTATTGCCTTTGCCCCAATGGCCGCGTTCACCCAGGCTGTACCCGTGATCCATGGCGCCGACAAGGATGATGGTATGATCGTAAAGATCGATCTGCCCGGCCGCATCAAGGAGTTCACCAATCAACCGGTCCACATCAGTGATATCCGCATAATACCGTCGGATCAGCTTTTTTAATTCGAGATCGGACAGCGTTTTATCTTTGTAGGTATGCCCTGTTCCCGGGGGCTCTACGTCCTCGAGATCATACAGATCAAGGGACTGCTGACTCGGGGTCCAGGGATCATGCGTCTGCTTGTATCCGATAGCCAGAAAAAACGGCCGGTCCTGCAAAGCGGCCAGAGGCTTTGCATTCTCCGTTACCCCCCATTCTTCTTCGAATCGCACCCAGGCCTCATCCATCCCTCCGCAGCGTGGATCCGAGATCTTGCCCACACACAAGGTATAATACCCGTTTTCGCGGAAATGCCGCGGCAGCGACACCGCATCCGGCAGCATGCTTTGCCAGTTGTCATCAATTTTGACCATGCCGCTGGTTTGCGGACGCACACCGGTGAGGATACTGGTGCGGGACGGTGTGCACAGAGCCACCTGACAGTGACAGTCCTCCAATAACACAGATTTCGTTGCAAACGCATCAATGTGCGGTGAGCGTACCACCGGATGCCCGTAGCAGCCCAGCCGCGGACTCTGATCTTCCATACAGATATACAGCACGTTTAACGGTTTTTTCGTATATTCTCCGCAACGCAGGCTGAGCGCTGCTGCAGCGGCGCCCGCTGCTGTATGTTTCAAAAATGCCCGTCTGTTCATGATTCCTTTAAGATTTTTTTATTACGGAATTTATACAATACGTGCCACTTGAAATCCCATCAAATCGCCGAGATCGCGCACTGCTTCCACATAATCACCGTAAACCATCGCCAGGTGATGGCCGTAATTCTGCGATTCCCGCCAGAATTCGTAGGCGTTGGGGATTGCAATATCCACATTCTGCGAGCATCCGTATCCGGTCATACCGCCGCCTCCGGTGATCTCACCGCGGGTCATCAGCATGCTCTTACCCTGGGGATCAAATCGTCCCAATGTCACATACTTTCCAATATCTTTTGTAAAGTCATGCCGCAGGGTAACGCCGAACTTTGAATGGGTGAAACTGTGAATGGAATAGGGTGATTTTCCCGAGTCCAGTCCCATCATCTTTAACGATGCCACGGAATGGTGCAGATTCAGCATATTGGTCTCAAAATCAAAATTCGGATTTCCCATATAGACCGCTTTGCGCGACAGGTACAGCTGCATCATCATAGCCATCAGAGCATTGATATCCCCTTCACAGGCAGCCGGGATACCGCTGTCTTTGAGCAGCGCATTGTTCAGACAGGGCGTGAACCGGCGTTTCCAGGGTTCCAATGTGCTGCACAGCTCGAAACACTCGATGGTAAAGGCATTGGACCCGGTGGCCTGCAGGCGATCCAGGGATGTATAATAAAACATCAAGGAATCCTCGACGGCCTCCAGATCCATATTGCTGTCCTGTGCGCCATTCAGTAACTCCTGTGCCGCTTTCTTGACCTGTTTCCGCACCCGTTTATCACGTTTCAATTCATCCATGCGCCCGAAAAACGCCTGATAATCCATGTACTCGTGATCCATGCCGTATCTTTCATTCAGGGGCTCCAGATCAATCATGCCGCTGTTTACGCCATAGACCATTTTATCCGGTAGATTGGTTATATTCAATAGTTTGGTGTGCGCCACTGCTTTTTTCACCGCAAACAGCCGCAGCTTTATAAACAGTTCATCCCAGTTATGCGCCTGATAGCTGCTGATTCCCTTCATCCGGATGCGCGGCACCATATCCACTCCCCAGCCCTGTTCCTGCAAAATAATGACCGGCTTTTTAAAGGCTTCCGCAATCCATACACCTTCCGGGGGATGCGTCACCACATAGACATCGCTTTCATCAGCATCCTCCCGCACGATATTCAGTTGTTCCTCCGGAAGCGTGATCTCCGGCTTTCCCTTTTCCACCCAGGCGTACATGGTGACCGGTGTGAGAAAATTAAAATCGGCCGGTATCTGCATATTTGCAAGTTTTTGTTTAAACTCCTGCAGCATCTGGTTCAGACGCTGTTTTTCCGCTTCCGGAGTTAAAAATTCTTTACTGCCCCATCGACAGGAGCCTTCCCAGAACGCTTCATGAACAATACCGGTATTGACAAATTTGACATTCAGTTGCGTATTCAAGGCGCCTGGCACATTGATATCAAAGGCTTTGGCAAATTCGGGCGCGATCATTATACCTCCTATCCCTGCTGAGCAGATTACTAAAAATTCTCTTCTGTCCATATGCACCTCCCGTAACAGGTGTTTTATTCCTGAAAGGGGGGTACAAGGGTGCCGAATATACCCTGCAATCGGGATGGCGCCTCTCCGGACCAAAACTCGAGGCGAAATGATCCGTTTGTTGATTTTAGAGTTTCTGCAGCAATCTGTACACGGGGTTTTTTGAACTTGGTACCCGGGGATGCCACGCGCGTATTATGGGTCAGTAAAATACGACCCTCGTCGTTTGCCGTCCAGGCCACTGGATCATCATCACACAGCAGGGCCGCGCCGCTTTTCCCGGACAACACCGCGGCTGCGTCCACGTGCATGCGGTTTCCGGTGAAAAATCGGTTGTCGGGCGTGATACAGAACACGCCCCGGCGGTTCAGCGCCTGCTTGCGCGGAAACGACGCAAACGGTCCCCCGCCCAGCCACTGTACGCAAGCCTCCGGGGCCGAGACGGTAAATACCGGTCCCAGTTCCAGCAATTGCCCCTTACAATCCATGAGCGTGATTTCATAGTCGACATTCACAGATCCCGAGTCCGGACGCATGAACAGGGTCAACTGCAGGCGCTGTTCCGGAAAACCGGGACGCGCATATTCCTGGCTGAGAATATAACGCGAATCAACGATCCGGCATTCTCCTTGTATCGGTTGGTTCAGTATGGCCGGTTCCCACAGGTCCTGAACCTGGCGGCGTTCCGCCATGGTCGGTTTGCGTCCGACGCGCAGATCTGGTCCCTGCAGGGTCAAACCAGAGTTCAGGTTCACGCGAAACGTCCCGTCCGGCGACAGGATCAAATCTCCATCATCAAACCGCAGTTGACGCGGCTCGTTTATAATCTCCCCGGCGCCGTCCGGGACGTCTACCCGCGGTAAAAGTCCGGCCGTCAGCCGCCGCCGCGGCCCCATCAGCTGCACGCTGTGCTCATAAACGCATCGATTTTCCGCATCTGTTGCCTGAATCTTGAGAATCAGTTCCTGATCCAGATCGGTTTCCTGAACAGTGACCGGCACCTCCAGGACCCTCGTTTGATGCGGCGCCAGGTTCACAGGCAGCGAAAAAGCAGCCTGTTTGCGGGTATTGACCTCAAGTTGAAAAATGAAGGCGAGGCCGCTCAAATCAGTAAAATCATAGCGGTTCATCACCGTCAGCGGCAGTTTCTGCAGTCCCGCCCGCACCGGCAGCCGTGTCTCTTCAATCACAACCGGACTGTAAACAGTTTTCACCTGATAATAATCAGTCTGCGGCCGGCGGTCGGCCAGAACAATGCCGTCCGTGCCGTACTGTCCGTGACTGTCCAGAATGGTATTTTCATCCAGGTAAATGTCTGCGGAAAGATTGTCCGATTGGAATCGCAACTCGTTGATATCCTTGTATGAATCGATGACCCCGCGGCCGTTGATCCGGCGCCGCAACCCCTGATCCGACCACACCCAGATAAAACAGCCGGCCAGGTTATCGTAAGACTGAATCGCCTCCCATTTGGGTTTGAAATTACCGAACGCCTGATCCAAAGAATGATTCAGTTCAGTAAACACCACCGGATGACCGCTCATAGGATGTTCACCCAGCTCGCGGATTTTTTCCACGCTATCGTAATGCGGCGCGAAAATATCAATAAACGCATCCAGTCCGCCCAGATCGCGTTTAATCCACGGCGCGGCGTTGTGCGGATACAGGATCGGTCGTCCGGGATCCAGCAGTTTGACCACCTGCGCCGCTTTTGTGACATAACGGGTGGCCGGGTGCTCGTTGCCCACACTCCAGATAATCACGGACGGGTGATTTTTGTCGCGGTCCAAAGTGTGCTGTACACGTTCGAGCAGAAACGGCAGCGACTGCGGCTGATACAGCAGTTCATCGCCGAATCCGAACGGCACTTCGTCGATCACATACAGTCCGTATTCATCGCACAATTCGATGAACCGCGGATGCGGCGGATAATGCGAGGTGCGCACCGCATTGATATTGGCGGCTTTCATGAGCTCGATATCCTGACGCCAGTGCCGCTCGCGCAGCGCACGACCCGCCTCCGGATGAATTTCATGCCGACAAACGCCGCGCAGTTTGACCGGCTGGCCATTGATTTTCAGCACGTGCCCGTCAATACTCACCTCGCGGATGCCCACGTTCTGATGCAACGTCTGCAAAGCATCGCCGTCCCGCACAAGCGTCAACTGCAGATCGTATAAATTCGGCGTCTCCGCGGTCCAGAACTTTGCCCCGGCCACATCAAGTTCAAAACTCAGAGATTTGGATAGATAAGCTTTGTGTTTTCGAGTCACCGGCAGTTCCTGCTCAGCAACCACCCTGTTATCCCGGCTCAGACGAGCTATTGCGGTGACCTCAGCGGCGCTGTCCGTGTATGAATGCACCAGCACATCCGCAGTCACAGCTGCGGGTGTCCCGGTTTCAATTTCGGTATTCACGGTTACGTCTTCGATAAACGTATCCGGACAGCCGTACAGATACACATCGCGGAAAATCCCGGACAACGCCCAGGCATCGTTGCAGTCAAATCCGACCTGCGCGTGATCACGGTATACGATCACAGTCAGGGTATTCAGACTGTCCCGTTTGACCAGATGAGAGATATCAAATTCAGAGCGGTTGAATGCACTGCGGAATGCTCCGGCGCGTTTCTGATTGACCCAGACGTCAAATCCGAATGACACGCCTTCAAAGAACAGAATCACCCGGCGGTCCTGCGGAAAATCGGCTTGAAACGTACGTTGATACAAACCGGCCAGCGAATCCGTCGGGAATCCGTACTGCGGTTCTTCAAACCCCGCTGTCTCCCAGTTGCCCGGCACCGTGATCTCTGACCATTCAAATCCGCTTGAATTGACCACGGTGTATGGATCATCAGTCAGTTGCGGTGTTTTTTCAATCAGGCTGAACGACCAGGTGCCGTTCAAATCACGAATCCAGTCGGAATCCTGTTCCGGCACCACCGCGCCCGCTGCCGCGGCGATAGCGAATATGACTATACATAATCTCAAACGTTTCATCACAGTTCCCTCGTCATTTTAACCGGAAATCCGGCAACATCAATTTTTATCCCATCGGCTTGACGCGATTGACAATCTACAACCGAGACAAACCATTTTGATTCAAACAGCTTTCATGCAACCGTACGCTCTTGCCCTTGATCTCGGATCCTGTGAGAAAATTGCGGTTCAAATCAATATAAAACCGAATTTTGAGTAGAATCAGAATGGTACATAACAGTCGTATTTAAATATAACAAATGAATATATTTAATCAATGGATTTTTTGTATGCCGGAAAGAAAAGACAATAGTTTACATTCTAAAGGGGGTGCGGAATAACTACAAGCAGGGAATTATAAGAATTCAATTCAGCGCCCATGCCCGCCTGCGATTTCCGTTAAACGTTATGATTGTGTGATCGCATTCAAATCTGCTTCCACTTTATCCAATACTTTTTTATACCCCTCCACGGACAGGGTTCGTCCTTCGTATTGAATGTTTAACAACCGGCTGGTCACTCGTTGTGTTCCGGAGATTCGTGACAGTTGCAAATGATCCGGATCAGAAAGCCCGATACCGTTATACACATGCAGGGTATTGTCTTTAATCTCCGCTATAACCTGACTCCGGCTCACAACAATAGCTGTTGAGGCAAGCATGTAAACCAGCACCTGGACAAGCAGAGACAGGCTCAAGGTTCGTTCCATCAGCAACCGGACCAGAGGAATGGAACTGAAAACAAGAATGATATACCAGTTTTCCCGCGGTGAAAGCTTGTATTTTTTCTGCATGGTTACCCCTTTTAAAAAAAGCACTGAAAATATTACAATGATCTCTTTAAATTATTAAAAAAGCGTCGAGATATCAAGCTTTAAATTAAAAAGATTCACAACAGGCTGTTCCCCTTTAATACAAAACCGTGCCGACACACAAGATCGCCCCGGATATCCATCCGGGGTGGACAATGAACCGGGACATCTGTCCCGCAGGCGGCACGGACGAGCCGCAGCATCAGAGCCGGTGTGACCGCACGGCTGTCATAAAACCGAGACCATCACTCAAACACAAGCCGATATGGCCAAATCCTGCTCACAGGCCCAGGGGGCCGGAGACCGATGTCTCCACTCAGCACCCGCCCGGGATCGAACTCCCGGGCAATCGGAGTAGAGCGCCTGCTCATTCTCAAAAAGATCGCCCCGGATATCCATCCAGGGTGGACAATGAACCGGGACATCCGTCCCAATAGCAGCACGGACGAGCCGCAGCATCAGAGCCAGCGTTGCAGCAGGATTGTCATAAAACCGAACCCACAATTTAAAGATAGGCCGATATGGCTCAATCCTGCTCCCACGCCGAGGGGGCCGGAGACCGATGTCTCCACACAACGCACGCCCGGGATCGAACTCCCGGGCGATCGAATACGGATGTCGCTACCCGCAATGACTATCGAGAGCGACCAGATACAGGATCATCACAAGGCCCCGCCTCGCGGCACAACCTCGTTGCAACATTTCATATTGCCACGCCCGTGCTCACGAAATTGCGTTTCGCGTCCGGCCTGAGCATAAATTCCGTCAACAATCATAGTTGCGTGACAGCATTCAAATCTGCTTCCAGTACGTACTATAGTATGTACTGCAGTACGTACTGTTAGTTTTATGTATTCCCCCTTTTCTTTGTATGGGTACCCGCATGCTGAAAACAGCATTCCCGGCACAGCTTGCGTTCAAACAGGAGCATCCGGTTCACACCTTGTCCGGCATCACAAACGGCTTCCGATAGCTGCCGTTGACCAGCCTGTTGGCCCAGTATTCGGCATCATAAATTTCCCGCGATACAAATCGTTCCGTTTCCGGATTTAGCGTCAAGTTCGGACCCAGAACCGGCCGGCTTTTTTCCGGATCCACCCAGTTGGCAAACAGGTGCTCCTCAAAGCGGCGGAATGTGTCATTGACAAATTTGTTGCCAATCGACTCCTGAATCACTTGGGGGGTACTGTGATGACCGATGCGGTGCGAAATATTAGCAATGTGACTCAGAGCGGAAGACAGGTGTCCTTCTCTGATCGGCGCCTTCAAATCACCGGTTTTGCGCGACCGCATCGCATCGATGAAATTCTGCGGATGTCCGCCGCCGCCCGCGCTGGAAAACTGCTGAATGCGGTTGCCGTCATTGTCATACATCCATCCGCCGCCCCCGCCGCCGGCAAAATAACCCTCCTGGCATTTGACGACAATTCCGATGCGTACGCCTTTGTAATTGTCCATATAGTCTGCATCTTTGCGCACCGGTAATCCGCGCACCTCAAAAATGATCGGCGCCGGTTGGTAATCAAACACGGCAATCTGGCTATTGGGCGTTTCTCCGTCGTCTCTATATCCGAAACGTCCGCCGATACTGAACACCTGTTCCGGCAATTTATCGTATCCCAGCACCCAGCGGCACATGTCCATTTCATGCACACCCTGGTTGCCGATATCGCCGTTGCCGGTATCCCACTGCCAGTGCCAGTCATAATGCAGCTGTTCGCGCCGCAGCGGTTTTAGCGGCGCCGGACCGGTCCACAGATCATAATCAATCTGTTCGGGAATCGGCTGCGGACCGTCGACCCTTCCGATGCTTTTGCGCGGTTTATAGCACAGACCGTGCGCCAGCAAAATCTTTCCCAGCTGCCCGCTTTGCAGATAATCAAACGCCTGATACAGCGCCTCATCCGAACGGCTCTGGGTTCCGGCCTGGACAATGCGTTTGTATTTTTGCGCCGCTTTGACGATTTGACCGCCTTCCCATACATTATGAGACACCGGCTTTTCCACGTACACATCCTTGCCGGCCTGACAGGCCCACACCGCCATCAATGAATGCCAGTGATTCGGGGTGGCAATCACCACGGCATCGATATGTTTATCATCCAACAGCTCCCGGACATCTGTATACGCCTTGACTTTATTTTTTTCCTGCATCTCCTTCACACGCTGATCCAGGATATCCGAATCTACATCACATAAAGCTGTGACTTGAACGCCGGGAATCTCACTGAACAGCTGCATATGATGGTTGCCTTTGCCGCGCAATCCGATCACCCCGACATTGATTCGGTCATTGGCGCCCCATACCTTTGCCGAGGGCAGCATCAATCCCGCACTGCCCCAGGCCATTGTTTTTAAGAATTCGCGTTTTGTCATGTTCAGTTCCATACAAACCTCGTTTAAAATCCACTTTATATAATCATATAAATATAAGAAAATTCTGAACAATTTTACAGCTAAAAAGCAGTTAATCCGAACTGAACCGGTGTAATTAATGTATTGATTCATCAAATAAATTGCAACGGATAAAAAATAGTGTTTACCACTTTACTTTTATACAAATTTTACATCGTTTCAGACATCCACGCAATTGTGAAAGGCAGACACGTATGCGATACTTTCTGTTAGGCTGCGCTGTTCTATTTCTGTGCGGATCACTGCACACGGCGGAAATCCCGACCCTGGGCGCACAGATCTGGATTGAACCCGGTCAGACCCAAGGCGATATCGACCAATGGTTCAAAACCCTTTCCGATCTGCACATGTTCATCACCCGCCTGTTTATCATGTGGGATGTGCTTGAACCGGCACCGGATCACTGGGATTTCAGCCTTTACGATCAAGCCTTTAAAGCGGCGGCCACATACAATATCAAAATCGTCGCCAGTCTTGCCCCCACGCACGCACCGGTGTTTCGCGGCGGTGTTCCGGCCACCCAGCACGATGAGATGCCGGGAACTCGCGCGATGCTGGACCAGCAAAAGCTCTATAGCTCTCAAGTTGTAAAACGCTATCAGGGTCACCCAGCCCTTTACGCCTGGATGCAGCAAAACGAACCGGGCCGGCCTCACAATACCGGACCTGGGACGATACACCGTTATCGCAAATGGCTGCAGGACAAATACAAATCCATTGATTCGCTGAATGCAGTCTGGCGCCACGATTACCGTTCTTTTCAGAATATCAACTATAATCCCGACTGGGAACGTTACGGCTGGATGGACCCGGATCCCTGGTACGACTGGCGCGAATTCGGCCAGGAGCACCTCACCTGGTATATGCAGTGGATCGCGGATGAGATCCGCAAACACGATCCCGACACGCCGCTGCACCTGAATCCACATGGTCTTGTAGGCAATCTGATTTTCTCCAATTATGAACTGCACACCTGGCGGGATATGCTGCACTCCCTCGGCGCGTCTATTCACGTGGCCTGGCATTTCGGCATGCTGAAGCGCATTCAATATACGATGGGCGTTTCCTATGTCTGCGACCTGATCCGCGGCGCCAGTGAACCCAACCCGTTCTGGGTAACGGAACTGCAGGGCGGCAACAATATCTACTCTGCCGTCCGGCTGCTGAACTGGCGCGCGCAGGGCAAAAGCCGGCGAATGGAACATGCTCGATTATCAGGGACAAGCGACAGCGCGTCTTACCCAGGCATCGAAAATCGCCCGCATCCTCGAGGAAAACCGGACATTTTTTCAGGATGCACAGCCGCTGCTGTCCCGTTTTCTCAGCCGCTACATTGAGCCCTATTGTAATGATATTCCGATGCTGGCGTCCCCTGTTGAAAACATGACCCTGCGCTGGCTGCAGGCGAATGACACGCTTTGGATGATCGCCGTCAACCGCAATCCGGAACCCCGGATACCGGATCTGCACGTCCCAAAGGGCTTGCCGGTGATTAAATTCGGTAATACGAACCTAAAATATCCGATACAGCTCCGGCCCAATTCAACACTGGTTCTGGAATGGAATCAATAATGCAAAGAGGAAAGACATGAAATACATCCACGTTTTGATCGCTGCCGCCCTCCTGTTCGCCTGTACGCAGAGGCAAACACTGCAGAGCATCACTGATTTTTCCGCGCTTCTCGCGCCGGAGCCCAAGGACGGCGGATTCAGAATGCAGGATTACTGGGTATGGAGCGCCCCCTGCATCGAGACGACGGACTTTTACCTGTACGCTTCACACTGGCCGAAATCCGTACCTTTTATGCAGGGATATGTGTTCTATTCCGAGATCGTGCGCGCGGTCAGCAAAGAACCCGCCGGTCCGTATGAATTCCGGGATATTGCCCTGCCGGTGCGCGGCCGGGAGTTCTGGGGCGGCCGCAGCTGCTGATCGGGAATGGCCTGCGGCACTATCTGTTTGCCGCGACCGCAGACGGTCCCGGCGGATTCCGAAATGCGGACCATACATGAAATATGGTGATACCGTTGAACTGGGAAAATCAATAGAAATATCAACTCACAGGAATTAACATGCGATACGTTATATCAGTATTATTCATTCTTTTACTGACAGGCTGCGCAGCACAACGGCATTTTGAACGCGCCTCACAGGAACATACGATTGCGGCCTACCGGACGTTTATTAAAAAACATCCGGACAGCAAATACACACCGGCCGCCCGGGAGAAACTCAAAGGCCTGCTGGAACCCCAGGCCTGGGCTGCCGTCTGTGAAAACAACACAATAGAACACTATGAAAAATTCCTGCATTATTTTCCGGACAGCCGCTATGCAGCGCTTGCCGGGGATAAAGTGCAGCAACTGCGGCAGGAGCAGGCCTGGCAGCAGGTCAGAGAGGCAGACCGCATCACAGATTACCGCGAGTTTATCAACACCTATCCCGCTTCACCGTATCTTAAACAAGCGAAAGAAAGACTTTTTAAACTCTCGGAACAGCAGGACTGGAAATCCGCGACAGCTGCTCACACAGCGGAAGCATATGAACGCTTTATCCAAAGACATCCAAACAGCTCATACAGCAAAGCGGCGCGGCAACGGCTCGCACATGTCAAGGGTGAACAGTCCGCATGGCAGAACGCGACACATGAAAATACGTTTCTTGCCTATCTTGAATTTATCAGAGCTTATCCCTATTCTCCCCATGCCAGAATCGCAAAACAGAACATGAATGCCCTCGACCAGACGTATTGGCAGCAGGCGCAGCAACGCAACTCTGCCGCGGCCTATCACAACTATCTGGATACCTGTCCGGGTGGAAAATATGCCGGAATAGCAGAACAGAAACTCATAGACCTGGAAGTGGATGAAATATTCCGGGGTGAGCATGGTGACCTGCCGCTCATGCGCAAAACGTCATCCGGCGACAATCGCAACATCAACGAACTGGAAATTAAAAACAGCACACAATATACGCTCACCGTCCGTTACAGCGGGCCTCAGAGTAAAAAGCTCGTCATCAGCAGCGGCGGCACGCGTACAATTTCACTGAGTAGCGGCTGGTACCGGATCGCCGCGTCTGTGGATGCCATCGGCATTCAAAATTACGCAGGCGAGCAGAACCTGACGGGCGGCACCTATGCCTCGGAATTTTATATCAGAACCTCTTATTATTGAAATCGGGTATTTAAACACCCAACGATCACCTCTTTTTCACTTTGTTTTTCGCTACATTCTTTTTATCTTTTAAAAAAGAACACAAACTTGATTCAAAGCATATTATGACATTACAAAAACTTTTCACACGACAGGGCGAATGGTTGTTTCAGCATCGCAGTTACATGCCGCTTACCTTAACTCCCCTGCTTTTACTGACATTTGCTTACACCGAACCCATTATTCAGGCCGCCAACCCTGCCTTTATCAGTGTGTTCCGCACTCTTTGTATTTTAATCTCGGGCACAGGATTATTAATTCGGATACTGATCGTAGGGTTCGTTCCCAAAGGGACCTCGGGACGCAATACCGGAGGCCAAAAAGCCAACGCTCTGAACACCACAGGCATTTATTCGATCGTCCGGCATCCTCTGTATCTCGCAAATTTTATGATCTATTTGGGACTGGTCATGTACACGCTGGTTTGGTGGTTGATGCTCATTTCTATTCTGGCCTTTATTGCCTACTATGAACGGATTATGGCCCGGGAGGAAGAATTTCTCCAGGAAAAATTCGGAGAGTCGTTTACCCAATGGGCGGAGCGCACGCCGGCGTTTTTTCCAAACCTGAAATTATGGAAAAAACCTGATTTGAGATTTTCCCTTAAAAGTGTTCTCAAACGTGAACACTCGACGTTTATGACAATGATCACCGCATTTACGTTCACGCACTATGGCGCCGATTTTTTCGGAAATTTCAGGTTTGAATCCGGGTTTGGCTGGCTCGTGGCTTTTCTTTTAACATTTGCGCTCTTTTATACACTGCGCACGTTGAAGAAAAAGAAAAAACTGTCTGTTGAGGGTCGTTAATTCGACGGCTGCAGTGCCCTTTGCAACAGAACTGTCCGTTCAATCAGTCCTGCGGTCCGGCAAAAAACGCCGAGCCTATACTACACCTCATCGTACCCCCTATTCTGATATTAAGAACATGTTTACGACCCGGGTAGCGACTCTATTGACAATCAGCGAATGGCGTTTAACTCGCCTTGAAACACCGTAACGGCTTGCCCTGACAATTTAACCCGATTTCCCTCTACTTTCACGCCGACCTGTCCGCCGCGTTTGGAGACCTGATAGCCGGTCAACTCTTTTTTTTGCAGTTTTTCAGCCCAAAAGGGACCGAGTGCACAGTGCGCCGAGCCGGTGACCGGATCTTCGTCGATGCCTTCAGCCGGTGCGAAATAGCGGGAGACAAAATCATAGCGCGGTTCCAGAGCCTCGGCGGTGATCATGACACCGCGAATCGGAATCTCCGACAAGGCTGTAAAATCCGGATTCGCATCCACAACGTCCTGAGGAGACTTTAACTGTAAAAGTATGTCCAGCCGATTTTGTCCGCTGTATACCGGTGTAACGCCGAGGGCGCGCAGAAGAACCGGCGCCGTCTGGATCTCGCTCACAGGTTCCGCCGGAAAATCCATTTCCAGTCCGGATACTTTGGGCACAACCGTCAATTCACCGCTCTTTGTGAAAAAACGGATCGGAATGTCACGCGACACAATCTGCTCTTCGTAGAGGATATGAGCGGATGCCAGCGTGGCATGGCCGCACAGGTCCACTTCCAAAGCCGGTGTAAACCAGCGAAGATCATACCCGTCTGACCGCGGCACCAGGAAAGCGGTCTCGGACAGGTTCATTTCTGCGGCCACATTCCGCATCCAGGTCTCTTCCGCCGGCTGCTGCAACAGACAAACCCCGGCAGGATTGCCGCGAAAGGGAACCGTGGTGAACGAATCAACCTGATATATTTTCATAAGCATGCCTTTAAATAAAAAAAGCGTGATTGCCATAAAAACAATCACGCTTATGCATTTCAAAAAAATAGTCGTATTAATTCAGAACGCTGACATATTTTTTCTTTTTGCCGCGTGTTTCAAACTGTACCTTGCCGTCAATTTTGGCAAAAAGTGTGTCATCGTTTCCGCGGCCAACATTTTCACCCGGATGAATCCGGGTACCGCGCTGACGTACGATAATGCTGCCGGCAGTCACTTGCTGTCCGCCATAACGCTTGACACCGAGCATCTGGGGATTGCTGTCGCGTCCGTTTCGACTACTTCCGACACCCTTCTTATGAGCCATAATAATCTCCTCTTTGTATCACTCAGACTACAATGTCTTCAATCTGCAGCTGCGTATGCGCCTGACGATGTCCGCGTTTGACCTTGTAGCCTTTTCTTCTTTTTTTCTTGAACACAACGACTTTTTTACCTCTGGTGTGATCAACAACCTTGGCCGTTACTTTGGCTCCCTCTACATAAGGTGTTCCCACCTGGGTATCGCCGTCATTGGAAACCAACAACACTTTATCAAACTCGACGCTCGAGTCATTCTCATCCTCAAGACGTTGAGTGGTAATGATATCGTCCTTTTGTACTTTGAATTGCTGACCAGCGATATCGACTATTGCGTACATATTATTTCTCCGAATTTTTACGGGTCATCACACCATTTCATTCAAACAACGAACGGATATATAAAACGATTTTTGTCAATGAGTAACAATCATGCCGAAACATGATCCCGTGAATCATAAAGCTTATAAAAATAATGAATTTTACCTACAATGTCAAGCCATAAATTCATCCGTCAAATCCTTTTCACCGGTACGGTTAAGGAAGCGGAAATCATCCATACTGATATTCTCATCGGTGATCACCTTGACACGTGTCCAGTATTTCCAGCTTATTTTACGAAGCGGGTTTTTATAACCGGCGGTCAAATATTTGGCCAGTTCCGGATGCACCACAATCTGCAGACTGCGTTCGCCGCCGCTGCTTCTGTAACGTTTGATCCAGCGCTCGATTTTGGCCAGCATGGTCGATTTGGAAATAACACGTCCGGTACCCATACAAGCGGGACAGGGTTCACTGATCGAAAACAGCAACGTGGGCCTGACACGTTCACGCGTCATTTCAATGATGCCGAATTCCGACAACTTGGTGATATTCACCTGAGCGCGGTCGCGTTTTAACAAGCGCCCAAAATGCTGCTCCAGTTTGCGGCGGTTTTCGGCCTGAACCATATCGATAAAATCAATGATAATAATTCCGCCGATGTCACGCAAACGCAGCTGTTTTGAAATTTCATCTGCCGCCTGGAGATTGATATTCAGACTATTGGCGTCATGATTGGACTTGCCGCGAAAGCGGCCGCTGTTGACATCAATGGCCGTCAACGCTTCAGTATGATCAATGAACAGGTAGCCGCCTTTTTGCAGCCAGACTTTGCGGGACAGACTTTTATTAATCTGTGCTTCTATACCGTGTTTATCAAAGATCGGCGTTTTTTCCTGATGCAGTTTAACCCGTTCCACGAGCTGAGGCGACACGTCCTTGAGATAGCGGACGATTTCACGATGCATTTTTCGCGAGTCGATGATCAGTTCTGTGATATTGGAGGTAAACAAATCGCGCACCACACTGGATAATACTCCCATTTCTTTATGAACAATCGCCGGCGGATGCACGCTCTGCATATTTTTTACCATCTTTTCCCAGCGTTTGATCAACTGTTCACAATCGGCGCGCAACGCATCTTCATCCTGGTCTTCGGCCACAGTTCGGATCACAAGTCCAAATCCGGCGGGTTTAATCTCATGCCCGACCCGTTTTAGACGTCTGCGTTCCCGCCGGCGCATGATTTTACGCGAAATACCAACCATATCTTCGTTGGGAACCAGCACCAGAAAACGGCCGGCAATTGAGATATCGGTTGTCACCCGGGCGCCCTTTTTAGAAATGGGTTCTTTGGTGATTTGCACCAGTATTTTCTGTCCCTTGTGAATGGGAACATCATTATTGGAATGCGAGCGGTCAGTTTTGCCCACATGTTTAAACTGTTCTTCTTTTTTGCTCTGCGGATCAAAACCCAGTAATCTGGGGTCCAGATCGGAAAAGTGCAGAAACGCATCCTGTTTTTTCCCGATATCAATAAAAGCGGCCTGGAGTCCCCGAATAACCTTGGCAACCTTGGCATAATAAATATCCCCGACCATGCGTTCATTTTCCGGCAACTCGTAATAAAGTTCAACCAGAGATTGGTCTTCCAAAATGGCTATACGGGTCTCTCCCAATGATTCGTTAATTAATATTCTTCGTTTCATAAATCCTCACATGTTTTGCTCATGCAGTTGTAACGAAGGTATGACATCCAAGGGGGTTAACAGGTGTCCGTCAGATTCAATCCATAATGCCTCCCGGTGTACATGGGCGGATTGTACAAGGGTGTCGTGCTCCGGAAATAAAAGAGACAGCACTTCATTCATACGTACGGTTTTACCCTGATGAATATCGGCAGTCAGAGAAAAGCCATCGTCCGTGAGCTCTAATCGATTTATAAAGGGTCTGATATCAACCTGTAGTGTCTTTTTTTTCCTGTTCCGTTGAACAATCATAGATTCTTTATTTAAAAGGTCCTCTATACCGTTTGAGAGTCTTTCCTTCGTATACTGCTTTGTTATTCTGGCGCGGTATTGCGCTTTGTTAATAATGGCAGACAAAGCCCGTGGCTTTGTCTGAACTTGTTTTGATGCGATAATTTCACATCCGGCCGGTAATTGTTCCTGCAATCCGGCCAGTAGGTCCAGATCCGGTGCAGTATAAACCTGCATATCCAAATACTCTGCCTCGCTCGTCATACCCACCGAGAGCGGCGGACCAAATGCTACTTTAGGATGCGGATTATACCCTTCTGTAAACACGACGGGTATTTGAGCGCGGCGCAACGCCCGCTCAAACAGCCGCAGCATATCCAGATGTGATACAAAACGCATCTCGCTCCCTCTGCGATAATGCAGTCGGTAATACACTTTTTCATCATAGACCGGCACCGTCCTGACAGAATCTGTCTGGTTAAGGGAAACCGGGGTCGAAATATTCTGAGCAGCAGTCTGCCTGCACTCCGGATGCTGCATCAGCCCGCACTGTTTGCAGGACGAAAACCGGCAATCCGGGGTTTGCTGCTCGGCTACAGCTTTTCTGTACTCCCCTTTCAGGAATGCTTTTGTTATTCCTTTGCTGATATGATCCCAGGGCAGGGGCTGGTCAAGGTCATAATCCCGCAAATAAATATGCGGATTTATTCCGCAGGCCTCGAATGCCTGTTGATAGCGGGCAAAGGAAAAGTTTTCAGACCATCCCTCCAAATTGCCTCCCTGCTTCCATACCTGAACCAACACCTCGGCAAGACGTCGGTCACCTCGCGCGAGCACACCTTCGATAAAAGCAGTCTCCGGTTCCCGCCAACTGAGTTTGATTTTAGACTGCCGCAACCGGCTGCAGATCAACTCGATTTTGCGCCGCGTTTCCTGCATCGAGTCCTGATCGCTCCACTGAAACGGCGTATGCGGTTTGGGCACAAACGGTGAAACCGAGACATTGATGCGTTTGCCTTTATACTGTCTGGCGACAGCGAGTACTTTGAGCACCAGGTCAACCAAACCGTCCAGATCTTTATCTGTCTCTGTGGGCTGTCCGATCATAAAGTAAAGTTTGACCAGATTCCATCCCTCGCTGAACGCCAGGTCCACGGCGCGCAGCAGCTCGCTTTCCAGAGTGGCTTTGTTGATCACATTGCGCAGTCGCTGAGTACCGGCTTCCGGCGCCAGGGTAATTCCGGATTTGCGCACGCCGCGCGCATATTTTGCCACCTGCGGTGTAAAGCTCTCCGGCCTGAGCGATGGAAATGAAATACTGACTTTGTTCTGCTCAAATTCCGTATTCAGCAGATCAAGGAGCTCGTGCAACTGACGATAATCCGAAGTGGAGAGCGAAACAAGAGACAATTCATCATATCCGGTGGCAGCAATATTTTGTTTTGCCTGCTGTAAAAGCTCTTCCGTGCGCCGTTCCCGGACAGGTCGATACAGCATGCCGGCGTTGCAAAAGCGGCAGCCGCGTGAACAGCCGCGGGCAATTTCGATTGAAATCCGGTCGTGCGTGGTCTGAATGACCGGCACCAAGGGAGCATCCGGATAATAGTCAAAATCCAGCCGATCCAAAATCCGAGCTTTTACTGTTTTCGGCGTATTTGGCTGCACAGGGCTTACGGTCACAAAGGGTCCTGATTTCTCTTTTTTAAAAAACGCAGGCACATACACACCCGACATCTCTGACAAAGCAGACAAGATCGCCTGACGCCCGTTTCCCTGCTGTTTGAATTGCCGAATCGTGGCCGCCAAACGAACCACGGCCTCTTCCCCATCACCGATGACAAATGCATCCATAAACTCGGCCATGGGTTCAGGATTAAACGAGGATAATCCTCCGCCCACCACAATTGGATCGTTCTCGCGATCCTTGGCGTAAACCGGAATCCCTGACAAATCCAGGCAATTTAAAATAGTCGTATAGTGCAGTTCGTACTGAAACGTCACTCCCAGAACATCAAACTCTTTTAATGGAGTAAACGTTTCAAGACTGAAAAGCGGGGTATCCTGCTCACGCATCAGACTCTCCATATCATTCCACGGAGCGAATGCGCGTTCTGCATAAACGTAATCCAGTTTATTCAGGATATGATACAAAATCGGATAGCCCATATAAGACATACCGACCTCGTATACATCAGGAAATAATAATGCGATCCGAACATCCACCGCATTCGGTGATTTTCGAATCATATTTACTTCATTCCCTGTATAACGCCCCGGTTTTTGTACGAACGGCAGCAGCCGGTCGAAAACTTTATTTTTAAATGTAGATGATTCTGTATTCTTCACAATATATAAAATCCCCTGTTCAGAGAGGGATTTCAAAAAAACCTTGTTTTAATAAACTAGTTACCCAATGTATTTTTCATCCATTTGCCGCCCTCCTGAATGGCCTTTTCATTCAGAGGGATCAAATTTTTACGTTTAATGAAATGCGGCAGTGAATCAATAAGCGTTTGCTGATCCAGCACACCGGTTCGCTCAATATAAGCGCCCAATACAAACATGTTGGCAATGCGAGCGTCACCAATTTTTTCAGCCATCTCTGTCGCGGGGATCGCTATGGCTTCTACATCATCCCGTTTTACATCGCGGTCTATCATGGACTGATTATAAAAGATCAGCCCGCCGGACTGGACCTGGGACTCGAACTTGTCCAAAGAAGGCAAATTAAAGGCAATCAGAACGTTCGGGCGCGACACCACGGGGGAACCGATATGTTCATCAGACAGATTTACATTACAATTCGCTGTTCCACCGCGCATTTCAGGTCCGTAACTGGGGATCCAGGATACATGGTAGCCGGCCTGCATTCCGGCCTGAGCCAGTCCTACCCCGAACATCAGCACACCCTGGCCTCCGAAACCAGCTATAATCAGTTTGGGATTTTTGTATCTGGCAAGGGGTGCGGGTTTGGATTTCTCTTTTTTTCCTCCGTCGGAATTTCCAGAGATTCTTTCAGAGATTTTGTTTGAAAAACATGCCGTTCTGCTTCCCGGGGTTCAGTTTCTTTTCTTCGATCTCTAAACACGCCCAGGGGAAATATCTTTGTCATCTCATTGGTAATGTACTCCTTGGCTTTCACCGGTGACATTTTCCACCCGGATGGACACGCCGATAAAACCTCGACCAAACTGAATCCACGTCCTTCTATCTGGGTTTTCAGAGCATTGCGAACCGCGCGTCTGGTCTGGTTTGTATGCTTGGCATCCGTCAACGCCACGCGTTCAATGTAAACCGGCGCTTCGAGGGAAGACAGCAATTCACTGACCCGGATCGGATAACCTTCATTCTCAACTCCGCGTCCGTATGGCGTGGTGGTTGTCTTTTGGCCGATCAGGGTTGTCGGCGCCATTTGGCCGCCGGTCATGCCGTAAATGGCGTTATTGACAAAAAACACAGTGAGCGGCTCGCCGCGATTGGCCGCGTGCAGGATATTATTGCCGCCAATAGCAGCCAGATCGCCGTCGCCTTGATAACTGATCACAATACTGTGCGGATGAACCCGTTTTATACCGGTGGCAACGGCAGGAGCCCGCCCGTGTGCACACTGGATATTTCCGGTTGCAAAATAATAATACGCAAAAACGGAACAGCCCACCGGACTGATCATAATCGTGCGGTCCTGAATGCCAAAATCATCAAGAGCTTCGGCTATCATTTTGTGCAAAACACCGTGCCCGCATCCCGGACAGTAATGCGTTACACCCTGATTCCCGGCTTTGCGTTCATAGGTATCGTAAAAACTTTGAGATCGTCTGTATTCTTTTGCCATCGCCCAGCCTCACAACTGTTTTTCAACTTGTTCGGTTACTTCTTCCACTATCGGCACCACACCGCCCATACGGTTGTAAAAATGCACAGGACAGTCTCCGTTCACCGCCAAACGAACATCATCCACCATCTGACCATTGGACAATTCAACAACAAAAAACTGTTTTACCTGCCTGGTAAGCTCCCGGATACGTTCTGACGGAAACGGCCATAATGTTTGCGGACGGAGTAATCCAACCGGCTTGCCTTGATCGCGGAGTCTCATCTACAACCGAGTACAATATTCTGGACACCACGCCGTATCCGACAAGTATGGTTTCGGCGCCCTCGGTTTTATACTCTTCGAGCATCACTTCATTCTTTTGTACGGCTGCGTATTTCTCCTGCAATTTACGGTTATGCGCCTCAAGAATGACAGGCTCCAGATCGATAGAACATATCAGCTTGTCCGAATCCGCTCCTTCCGCATAAATCGCCCAGTCCTTTTTCGGCAGTTCCGTAACCGGATCAGGAAAGTCAACCGGCTCCATCATCTGACCGATGAATCCATCCGCCAGAATTAATGCAGGATTTCGGTATTGGTCTGCCAGATCAAAGGCCTTGATTGTAAAATCGCACATTTCTTGAGCGCTGTTCGGCGCCAGGGTGATCAACTTGTAATTGCCGTGACCGCCGCCTTTGATCATCTGATTATAATCAGATTGTTCCGGCGCGATGTTTCCCAAACCGGGACCGCCGCGCATGATATCAATGATGACAACAGGCAATTCAGAGCCGGCACAGTAGGAAATCCCTTCCTGTTTCAGGCTGATTCCCGGACTTGAAGAAGCTGTCATCGCCCGGACTCCGCCGGAGGCGGCGCCGTAAAGCATATTGATGGAAGCCACTTCACTTTCAGCCTGCAAAAAGGTGCCGCCCACCTTGGGCAGATAATACGCAGCGGCCTCTGCAATCTCAGAAGCCGGGGTAATCGGATAGCCGAAAAAGAAGCGGCATCCTGCACTGATCGCTCCTTTTACGATCGCCTCGTTTCCTTTGATGAGTTGTTTTGCCATAGCTAATTGTCCTCCACATCCTGATCAACCTGAATCACAGTAATCGCTCCGGGTTCCGGACACTGATAAAAACAAAAACCGCAGCCGATACAGCCTTTACCCGTATAAGCTGCGGGATGGTATCCAAGACGATTCAATTTTTCCTGCTGAAATAACACATCTTTGGGACATACTTGAATGCAGAGTCCGCATCCTTTACACTCATCGACATCAACAATAACTTTTGGGATCTTTGTCTGTACTGCCATAATAGTCTCACTTTTTTTACCACAGAAAATAAGCTAATCAATTCAGCCTAATTTATCAAGGACTTTTTTTCACAATAAATTCTATGTAAAATTTTGTAAAAAGGGATTTTGCAGTCGTTCTCTCTCCAGAGTCGTCGGCGGACCATGTCCGCTCAACACACGCACCGCGCCCGGATATGTATTGAATATTTTTTCTATAGACTGCAGTATATCCTGATAACTGCCGCCGGGTAAATCTGTGCGTCCGATGCCGCTTTGAAACAGGGTATCGCCGGCAAAAAGGGCATCATTGATGAAAAAGCACACACTGCCCCGGCTATGTCCCGGTGTATGCAGCACGCTGAACTCCAGATCACCCATCTTTATCTTGTCATTTTCCTTGATATAATGCTCTGCCTTGAACCCCGGAGGCGTTTCAAGTCCGAACATGGCAGCCTGGGCTTGAGCGTTTTCCACCAGTGTCTGATCCTGTTCATGCAAATAAACCGGCGCCGCTGTTTTTTCCCGTAAAGTACTGACCGCGCCGATATGATCAAAGTGACCATGCGTCAGCAAAATCCCCTGCACATTTAATGATTCTTTCCCAATCAGTGAAAGAATTTCCATGGGTTCGTCGCCGGGGTCGATCACAGCAGCCACACGGTTTTCATCATAAACAACATAGCAGTTTTCCTCAATCGCGCCCAGAATCAATGTTTCTATCTGCATAGCACCACCTGATATTGATAAAAAAACAATGCTTTATGTATCCACCTACCCATTGATACGTTTAACATTCTCTCCGCGTCCTTGTTCCCGTTTAATGCACAACCCAGAGCTGTCTCTGCGGTGTGGAAAGAAACTCGCACCCGGTTTCAGTCACCACCACAATCTCCTCAATGGTGGCAATGCCATAACCCTCCACGGTCAACCGCGGTTCGATCGTGTACACCTGCCCCGTCTCGACTTTTGAATAGGGCATATTCTTGTAACGGTCCCACTTGGGGCACAACAGCGAAGATCCGTCATGGGCCTGCCTTCCAACCTGATGGCCCAACGCATGCGGATATTCATCGTAACCGGCATCTGTAATATAATTCCGGGCCACCGCATCAACTTCCCATCCCAGCATACCCGGCTTTAGCGCCTCGGCAGCTTTCTGTATGGATTCGTAAATGGTCATAAAACCGTGCTGCACTGCATCCGGAATCTCGTCCTGTTCAGGAAAATACCAGGTCCGCTGAAGATCGGATACATACCCGTTTTTGCGAACGCCAAAGTCGATATTCATGATATGGCCGGCCTTGATCATGCGGCCGGTCGGGCCGGCGTGCGCACCCGCCGTATCGGGCCCGGTAAACACAGCCGGACAATGCGCGGGATCCCAGGCCAGGCCAAGCCCGCGCTTTTTGACTTGAGCCCGGATAAATTCGGCAACCTGCTGTTCAGAGAGACCGGGTTTGATAAAATCAGTCACGGCATCGAAAATATCCAGCGTTTCCGCAATCGCGTCCCGGATGCGATTCACCTCGGTTTCTGATTTCCGGCCGCGCAGCGCCGCCACAACGGCTTCACTGGATTCGATGCGCTCGAGATAAGGTGTATCCTTTAAATAGTCACACAGTGTCAAATAAAGGCCGTGACTGAGGCCATCCGCCATGACATCATTTTGCGAGTAATTTATTGCAATCTTTTCCGGTTTGATCCGATCTAATAGCTCCAGCAAGGGTGACTGTATGGAATCAACATAACCGATAACCTGATAATCCGCGTGATCTTTGATGTTCTGAACATCCAGACTGCCGACCAGAGCGATGCGCTCACCGGATGCTGTAAGAATAAACGCCGATGTCCAGGTACAATGCGTGCCCAGAATAAGCTCGAGCATGGGATCCGGAGTTGTGGATGTTTCGCGGGCGAACACCATCCACATATCCACATTTAATTCTTTGAGTATAGCGACAGCCTGCTGAATTTTTTCATTAACCATTTGTTCTCATCCTTACGCTTTAAATAAAGCTGAAATTTAAACAAAAAAAGGTGTCCGTCATAACGCTCCGGACACCTTTTTCCAGTCAACATAAACACGCTCTAACGTTATGCCAAACCATCCAACAGCATGCGGATACGACCCGCCAGCATCTTGTTATCAAATGGTTTGCGCAAAAAGCCGGTTCCTTCATCATAAACATTGATTTGCTTCAAAGTGTCATGCGGATGAGCCGACATGTAGAGAACTTTGATATTTTTATTTTGTTTTTTCAATTCCTGTACGATTTTAGGACCGTTTTGATAAGGTGTGATAGCATCAAGGACCACAACATCATAATCTACCTTGTTGTTAAATACATCATGAATACCGGATTCGGTCCCGTCGCAGGTTTCTACCTGGTAACCGTAATCAGACAGCACCGTATCGATCATCGGACGCACCTGTTCGTCATCTTCCACAACAAGAATTTTCTCGCTGCCGTTGATATTCTGATCGGGGAAATACTTCTCTTTGCCTTCTTTCGCTGCTTCATCGGTTTTTTCGAAATAAAGATCAAATTGAGAACCTTGTCCCGGCTGACTCTTTATATCAATATAACCGCGACTCTGATCAACAAAATTTTTGACAATAGAAAGACCCAACCCCGTGCCTTTACCGGTCTCTTTGGTTGTATAAAACGGTTTGAAAATATTTTCAAGGGTCTCTTTGTCCATACCGGTTCCCATATCTTTGATGGAAACCCGGACAAAAGTACCGGCCGGTAGCTCACCGGTCTGCAGATTCCTCGGAGAGACAAAATTAACGGTTTCGGTTGAAATGACCAGATCGCCTCCCTCCGGCATCGCATCACGTGCATTTGTGGTCAGGTTGACCAGCACATGCTCAAACTGATTTTTATCAACCTTGATAAACGCCTGTTCTGATTCAAAATCAAGCTTCAAGTGAGTGTTTTCAGGCAAAAGAGGTTCAAGGAATTGCTTTAATTTTTCAATGGATTCGTTCACATCGAACACAACGTGCTTGGGCTGATTCTTACGACTAAAGGTCAATAATCGACGCGACAAGAATTCGGCTTTTTCACTCGCACGTTCAATTTTATGGATCGTTGGCAAATGAGGCGACTCGGGATCCATTTTAACATCCAAAAGCTGGCAATATCCGCGAACAATGGTGATGACATTGTTAAAATCATGCACAATACCGCCTGCGAATTTGCCGATAGAGCCCATCTTTTCCGCCTGCTGCAGCTGAGACTGCAGATGACGCTCTTTGCTGATATCCGTGATATTCGCTTTTATGTACTTTTTCTTTCCAGGCACATCAACCAGCTCATAGTTGATATTGCAATGAAGCTCTTCTGCGTCTTTGGTTTGCATGGCAACATCAATACTGCCCTGATTCTTCTCTCCCAGATTACGGATGAACCCCATATCATCTTCAGTAATTATTTTATGAACAGGTTCACCCACCAATTCGTTCTTTTTATAGCCCAACATATGAGCAGCCGATTTATTCATCTTGTAAATCACACCGCTCAAGTCCATTTCAAGAGAGCCAATTGACAATTCATCAAGCACCTGATGTTTAAATTCAGCATCCGGTTCCGCTCCGGCGCCTGAGGACTGTTTTTTCATTTTGCGCACGTTTCCGCCCAGAGCCAGAACCCGAATCAGCAGGAACAGCACAAGCAGCAGTAAAACAGCAACACCGATCATCAGCCATTGGGCCGGTACTGAATCAACAAGCTGTTGAAAATCCATAGCAGCTGTTTGAGCCATGAGATTTTCGACACTGCAAAAAAGAATGAACATTAAGGAAAAATAAAAGGTAACAAACCCCGTCTTTTCAGCACGCTCCGATTGATCTTTTTGATAGCGCATGTCTACTCCATAATTTAATTAAACCCAGTTTCACCCTGTATCTGTTTTCGTGTATATCCACTCGATAATCATCATTCAATCGTACTGTATGCCTGGCTGAATCGCTATCTTTGAGCAAAGCACTATTCATAAAATATTAATTTATAAACAAATTACAACAAAAAAATTTGATTTTCGCAATAAAGTAACAAGAAATTGGTGAAAAGGGATAAAAAAAGGGATAAAAAAAGGGATGACAGGTCAATCCTGCCATCCCGTGGTGGTTGTTGCAGGAGGGAGGCTACTATTACAACTACAACCACCATATATTCCATCAATAAAACAGCAAAACCGGAAATAGAATTTCAAATTGTTTTCTATCTTGTTAACGCAGATATATAAATCAGGTTCCAACAATTTGTAATTTTTTAATAGCATTTAGAAAAGAATAAGGAATAGAAAGGGTGCCCAGAATAATTCCACCCTCGCGTCCACCATGGCAGTCCGATCCCCCGGTTTGAAGCAGATTATACTTTGCGGACAATTCTTCAAGATATCGAATATCACGGTTCGTGTGCTTGGGATGAATGGTCTCAAGGCCATCCAGTCCTAGCTCGGACAGCTCGCGAATCTCGGATTCTTCAATAGATCCGGTTCCGGGATGTGCCAGAAAAGTCAGTCCGCCTGCATTTTTGATCAGCTGGATGGCATCCGCCGGTGTAATGACGATTTTAGGCACATAGGCGGGCTTGCCCTCTGCCAGATACTTGTTAAATGCATCCCGTATATTAAACACGAAATTACCACGCACCAACGCTTCTGCTATATGCGGGCGCCCGATGGGAGAGGTCCCGGAAATATCCAGGACCTGCTGCATGGACACAGGAAATCCAAGATCATTCAACAGTTTTACAGTTTCCTCTGCGCGCTCTTCCCGGGCAGCTTTGAGCGTCTTGCTGTACGATTTGATCTGCGGGTGTTTAGAATCAAAACAATAACCCAGCAGATGCAGTTCCCGGTTGTTGAAATTTACACTCAGCTCTATCCCCGCTACTGTTTCGATCCCGGCCAGATTTCCGGCCCGGACAAACGATTCAATTCCGGCAGCCGTATCGTGATCGGTAATGGAAATAGCAGATACGTTCCGTTTTACAGCATAATCAACAATTTCCGCCGGAGACAGCAACCCATCCGAATATTTAGAATGAACGTGTAAATCAATTTTTTTATCCTGCATCAGTTTTTTTGTCCTGTTGTCTTTTATTCTTCCCGTCGCTTTTTCCGCCGATACACAAACTCTGAAACCAGGATACTGATCTCATAGAGCAGAATAAGCGGCCCCGCAAGCATGAGTTGAGTAAAAATATCCGGTGGTGTGACCATGGCAGCAATGATAAAAATCGTAACAATACCATAGGCGCGTTTTTTCTTTAAAAACTCGGGATTTAAAATACCGATACGGGTTAAAAAATAGGATAAAACGGGCAGTTCGAAAACAATACCGAATACCAGAACCAGTGTTACCACAAATCCGAGATATTTACTTATTGTAATATTGGCTTCCAGAAAATCCGTTTGAAAGCCGAGTAAAAAGTTCAAACCGAAACCGATAATAATTTTAAAAGCAAACAACGCACCGACCAGAAAGCAGAGCACCGTAAAAAAAACAATAGGAGGTACCAATTTTCGTTCTTTATCCAAAAGTCCCGGCACCACAAATCGCCAAAACTCCCATGCCACATAAGGAAGCGCCAAAATCAATCCGGCAAAAATAGAAACCTTGATGTAGGTCATAAAGCCTTCAGCAGGCGCCAGGTAAATAAGCTTCAAGTCCGGTGGACCGGCGCTTTTAAGCAGAGTAACAATTTCCTCTGAAAAGAAAAAACAAACAACCGCGGCAAGGACAATCGAGGTGATGCTGCGCAGCAACATCCAGCGCAGTTCTTCCAGATGATCCAGAAACGGCATGGTCTTGTCATCATCATTCTTTGTTTCTTTAGATTTCTTTTCCGGCCCCGTTTCATTTTCAGTTCCAGCAGCCGATTCATCCGTCGATGAATCATTTGCCTCCGAATAAGGATCCTGTTCAGGATTTTGTTCTGAATCCGCCGAGTTTTGGTTTTCCGGTTGTTCTTCTGGCTCTTCCGGATTATCATATTTATTTTTATCATCTGCCATATCTGTATCCCAAAGTTAAATACCAATAAAACACCCCCTGCTTTTTATGAAAACAAGGGGTTAAAATATTAATATGATTACTTAAAATCAAGTTAAAACTCAAGCCCTGAAAAACCCAAAAAGGCAATAGACATCAAACCAGCCACGATAAAAGCCAGCGGTACTCCTCTGACAGCCCGGGGTACATCTGCCAATTCCAGTTTCTCACGAATCCCGGCCATCAAAACCAGGGCAAGAGTAAAACCGATTCCTGCAGAAAAACCATGAACAATGCTTTCAATGAAAGTATAGCTTTCATCAAGATTCAGCAAAGCCACCCCCAATATTGCGCAATTGGTTGTAATCAGCGGCAGATAAATTCCCAATGATTTATACAATGCCGGACTTGTTTTTTGAATGACCATCTCTACAAATTGCACCAGAGAAGCAATGACAAGTATAAACGCAATGGTTTTCAGAAACACGAGATCCGGATAGGTATCCAGATTAAAAATATGATAAAAGATATTGGATGAGGTTGGCGCCAATAAAAAGGTATAAATTAACCAGGTTACCGTAGACGCCAGAGTCATTACAAACGTGACCGCCGCACCCATGCCGATCGCGGAATCCAGTTGTTTGGAAACGCCGATATAGGGACAAATTCCAAGGAACCGGGAAAAAACAAAGTTATTGATAAATATAACACCGACCGATATCAGTAAAAGATTTTGGATATCCATTTCTTCCTCTCTGCTCAAGAGTTTTTATTTGTTGCGCGTTGTTCCAGCCAGTTGAGAAAAACCAGTACAAACCCAATAGTTAAAAATGCACCGGGAGGCAGTATCATGATTAAAACTTTAAGATCCGATACGAGCGGCACTCCAAAAAGACTGCCGTTGCCCAGGAATTCACGGATGGTTCCCAACAGGACAAGGGCGGCGGTAAAACCGACTCCCATTCCCAATCCGTCCAGAAAGGACAATCCGACGGAATTTTTGCCGGCAAATGCTTCTGCGCGTCCGAGAATCATACAATTGACCACAATCAGCGGGACGAAAATTCCCAGCTCTTTATGCAGTGCCGGTAAAAACCCGGCCATCACCAGATCAACAATGGTCACAAATGTAGCAATCACAACAATATAAATGGGAATTCTGATTTTCGGCGGGACAATGCCCCGGATCAACGAAATCAATAAATTCGAGCAGATCAGTACAAAGGTAGCCGCCAGTCCCATGCCCAGCCCACCCTGCACGGAATTGGTCACAGCCAAAGTCGGACATAATCCAAGCGCCTGTTTAAACACAGGATTATCTTTATAAATACCTTTGGTAAATTCGTTCAGCATAGCCTGACCATCCTTTGAGTTTATTGTCTGCGTTGTTGTAAAAGCTGCTCATAGCCTTCAGTAACAGAGCGGGTCACCGCTTGTGAGGATATCGTGGCGCCGGTTATAGCCTGGATGGAACCGCCGTTTTGTTCAAGCGCCACTGAATCCGCATCAAGACCGATAAACTGTTGCTGAAACCAGGGTTTTTCTTCTCCATACTTGACTTCTTCAATGCGGGTGCCCAGTCCGGGGGTCTCGGTCTGACTTAGCACTTTCATGCCCACGATAGTTCCCGTTGTATCCACGCCCACCATGGTCTCAATCATACTGGAATACCCGGCGCCTTTGGCAATATAAGCATAAGCTTTGGGCTTTTTAGCAGAATCAGAGTCAAAGGCCATATAGTAAGACAAATCATTATTTGAATTTCCTGATTCCACAGACTCTGCATCGGTATTCGGCAAAGCGGTGTTCAGCGCCTGTTCTACCGCCATTGCTTTTTGTTCGTCGATACGGGGTTTGGCCACGGAATACACACCGGCCAGTGCTGTTGCTGCAATAGCTGTGATAACCATAAGCAAACCGCCGAGTTTGATCATTTCACTCATTTCTTCTTCCGACCTCCAAAGATCTTGGGTTGCGTGTAGCGATCCAGTAAAGGAGCTACCAGATTCATCAGCAGTATAGAATAAGATACACCTTCCGGGTATCCGCCATAACGGCGTATAATAAACGTGATGACACCACAACCGATACCAAAATAAATACGTCCCCGAAACGTGACCGGAGAAGTAACCATATCTGTAGCCATATAAAAGGCGCCCAAGATGAGTCCGCCTGAAAATAATGCAAACAGCACGTTACCACCAAAATAGGAATCCGGTGCGCCGAAAATCCAGCTCAGGACCGCGACCGTACCAATATAAAAAAACGGAATTTTCCACCCGATATAGCGTTTATACATCAGAAAAGCAGCGCCCAGCAGCAGCAGCGCTGCAGACGTCTCCCCGATACAGCCGCCGATTTTGCCCCAGAACAAACCTTCTATGGAATCGTACAATTTTCCCAGCGCTTCATTGGCCTGCTGGACTTTTTCGATGGAATATTGGGACGAATTGGCGAGTATTTCATGTGAGCTCTTGTAGACATTCAGCGGAGTGGCGCTGGTCATCATATCAATTCCCGAAACTGTGCCGCCCTGCGGAACAGCTTTATCAAACACAGTCATTTTGGCCGGCCACGACGCCAATAAAAAAGCGCGCCCCAGCAACGCGGGGTTCATCGGGTTATATCCCAGGCCTCCAAAGACCATTTTGCCGACAGCAATTCCAAAAAACGCCCCCACTGCGGGCATCCAGAGAGGCACTTGTACAGATACGTTATAAGACAACAACAGACCGGTCAAAACGGCGCTGCCGTCTGTCACGGTAACCGGTTTTTTCAGCATTTTAGCAATTACAAATTCCGTGATCACAGCGGAAACGATTCCGATCAGCATAATCCACAAGGCTCGGATTCCGAAAAAATAAACCGCCCCGATACCGGCAGGAATAAGACTTGCGGTCACGGTATACATAATCTTGGGCGTAGATTCCTTGATCAGAATATGCGGGGAACTGGAGACAACTAATTTTTTATCCATAGGTCACATTCATTTTAGGTTTCGTAATATAAATTAGCCGGCTTTCTTTTGCTGTTCAATGACTTTGAGTTTTCCAAATTTAACGAGATGCACCAGATTGATATGGGCCGGACAGACATAGCTGCAGGACCCGCATTCGATACAATCCAGAATATGATACGATTTCGCATCGTTATAGCGTTCATGTTTTACAAACTGCCCCAGTGCTTTGGGAACCAATCCCATGGGACAGACATCGACGCAATGAGCGCAGGAGATACATACGGTTTCAGGCGGACGAAAACTCTGCGTTTCTTTCATAGCGATCAGACCCGATGTACCTTTAATGACCGGTGCGTCAAGCGTATATTGTGCCAGCCCCATCATCGGTCCGCCCATAATGAGCTTTCCCATCTCTTCCGTCGGACCGCCGCAGCATTCCAGCACCTCTGCAAACGGGGTGCCAATGCGCACCAAAAGATTTTTGGGTTCTTTGATTGCCGGGCCGGCTACAGAAACGATCCGCTCAATCAGCGGTTTTTTATAGGCAATGGCATCATAGACAGCCGCTGCGGTCCCTACATTCTGAACCACACACCCCACATCCATAGGGAGCCCGCCTGCCGGCACTTTGCGGTTTTTCAGAGCTTTAATCAGCTGCTTTTCCGCGCCCTGGGGATACTTGACCGGGAGACTCGTGACTTTATACGGAAGCCCCAGTTCATTCACTTTTGCTTTCATGACGCGCACAGCATCCGGTTTATTGTTTTCAATACCGATCAAACCGGTCTGCGCGCCCAGTATACGCATAATAAGCTGCAGTCCTTTCAAAACACGTTCCGGTTCTTCGAGCATGAGCCGGTGATCCGCGGTGAGAAACGGTTCGCATTCAGCGCCATTCAGGATGACGGTATCGATCTTTTTATTATCCGGGGGTTTGACTTTGACATGCGTTGGAAAAGTAGCGCCGCCCATTCCGGCCAGACCCGCCGCAGAGATACGCTGTATCATCTCCGCCGTACTCTGTTTCTCGTACTGTTCATCAAACTGAATATCCGGATTCCATTCATCCGCTTGATCGTTTTCAATAATAACAGATAGAACATTTTGACCCAGAGGGTGCGGACGCTTTTCAATCTTTTTGACCTTGCCGGAGATGGTTGCATGTACCGGCGCCGAAACAAATCCGCCTGCTTTGGCGACTACATCCCCGATTTTGACCGTGTCACCGCGCTCCACAACGGGTTGAGCAGGAGCGCCAATATGCTGGGAGACCGGGATTATCGCTGTTTTCGGAGCAGGGCATGTTTCTACTTTCTTCTTTTCGCCCTCGCTCTTGAATTCCGGTGGGTGCACACCGCCTGTAAACGTTTTTTTTCTCAGCAAGCCCAAAACATCTCCTATCAATTTTATATTTTTCTAAAGCTGATCCAGCTCACTCAAAAACTCTTCTTTGGCCTGGAAATTACGGTATACCGATGCAAACCGGACATAGGCAACATCATCGAGCTTTTTCAAGGCTTTCATGACCTGTTCCCCAATGACACGCGAAGATACTTCTTCTGTATTCTGATCCCTGATCTCAAATTCAATCTTGGAAACGAGTTCTTCGATATCCAAAGTAGAGATCGGGCGTTTGGTGCATGCATTTTGTATTCCGCGCAACAATTTCTCACGGTTAAACTCTTCCCGTGTACCATCCTGTTTCACAATCCGCAGGGGAATTTCATCAACAGTCTCTCGCGTGGTAAAGCGTCTGTTGCATTTCAGACAGCGCCGCCGCCTTCTGATTGACCGCCCCTCATCCCGGGTACGCGAATCAATCACTTTGGTATCATGATAATTACAGAATGGACATCTCATATTCACACTATTATTTTAATCATAAAGCGGGAATTGCTCACAGAGTTCGTTGACTTGTTTTCTTATGCGTTGTTGTACATTTGAGCTCGAAATATTTGACAGTACAGTGTCAATCATTTCTGCGACCTTTCTCATCTCTTCTTCCTCCATGCCCCGGGTGGTCAAGGCAGGAGTGCCCAGCCGGATACCGCTGGTCACAAAAGGACTTTGATCATCAAAAGGCACCATATTTTTATTGGCAGTAATGCCGGCTGCCTCCAGTGCAATTTCCGAATCTTTGCCGGTAATTTTATGACTACGAACGTCAAGCAGAACAATATGGGTATCGGTCCCGCCTGAAACCACATGAAACCCCCTATCCATGAGCTCGCGTGCGAGTACCTGGGCATTGCGGATAACCTGTTTTTGATACTCTTTGAATTCAGGCTTTAAAGCTTCCCGAAACGCAACCGCTTTTGCTGCGATCACATGCATCAAAGGACCACCCTGAAATCCTGGAAACACATTAAAATCAACAAGTTCAGAGTATTTTTTAACACGGCCTTTGGGGGTTTTAATGCCCATATCGTTCTCAGCATCCTTACCGATTAATATCATTCCACCCCGGGGGCCTCTTAATGTTTTATGAGTAGTTGTAGTCACCAGATGGCAAAACGGTATCGGACTCTGCAAAAGACCCGCGGCTATCAATCCGGCCGGGTGAGCAATATCGGCCACAACTTTTGCGTCAATGTCGTCTGCTATTTCACGGAACGCTTTATAATCGATTTCACGCGCGTAAGCGCTTGCTCCGGTTATAATCAATTCAGGTTTTTCCTTCAAAGCAATATCTCTAACCTGATCCATATCAATCATGCCGTTTTCAGTGACACCGTAATGCACCATTTCAAAAAAACGGCCGGAAAAGTTAACCGGGCTGCCATGAGTCAAATGTCCGCCGTGCGCCAGGTCCATCCCCATTACTTTTGCACCGGGTTCAACCAGACTGAAAAACGCAGCCATGTTTGCCTGTGCCCCGGAGTGCGGTTGAACATTTGCATGCTCTGCCTTGAACAGTTTTTTTGCGCGGTTACGCGCCAATTCTTCAACCACATCCACATTCTCACAGCCGCCATAGTATCGTTTCCCCGGATACCCTTCCGCATACTTGTTGGTCATCACCTGCCCCATAGCCTGCATCACAGCTGTGCTGGTAAAATTCTCCGACGCTATGAGCTCCAGTGTTGTGTTTTGTCGTTTCTTTTCCTCATTGATGGCTTGATATACATCGGGATCGAACGATTCCAGTTTCATAGTCTTTCCGTTTTAAATGATTGATTCAATTTTATCAACTCGATGTCCGTGCCTTTCTCCCTCAAACTCGGTAGCGAGAAAGATATCTATGATCCGGGCCGCAAGTTCAATGGTTGTGGTGCGGCCTCCCAGAGCAAGTATATTCGCATCATTGTGGCGTCTGGCCATCTCTGCAAGATATTCTGATGTACAGAGAGCAGCACGTACATATTTTACTTTATTTGCAGCGATGCTGATTCCAATTCCGGAACCGCAAACAAGAATTCCGCGCTCACATTCACCGGCTGCGACGGCCTGACCGACCTTGACACCTATATCAGGATAATCAACACGTTCCGGAGAATAACAACCATAATCTTTGTATTCGAGATTTTCTTGTTTCAAAAAATCAATTATTTGCTGCTTCAATTGGAACCCAGCGTGGTCAGATCCAATCGCAATAGACATAACAGATTTCCATGGGTTGGTATATTTCAAAAGCAGAGGAATAACCCGGGTTATTCCTCTGCTTTATATGTTAATAAAGCCACTGATAGCAATCCAGCGTTGCTTTGTCTTTATCAGGATGGAGAAATTTGTCTTCCGTGGTCGGAATTTCGGGTTTTATACTCCGCATGCGTTTTTCGGCTGTATTCGATACGGTCGGATCTACATTCGCTGCGCGTTGATACTGGTTATAAGCCATTTGATAGACAAGTTTGTCATCATAGGTCGAAATCTTTTTCTCACGACTTGCAATACACTTGTCAGCTACAGCAGAATATATTTCACCCTTTACAATATATGCCATACCATAACTCGAATTCATATTGATTGCCTGATTCACCGTATTCATGGCTTTTCGGACCTGATCGATCTCTTTGTAACAGGCGGCCATTTCAGTCATAATACGGGCATTATCCGGTTTCAACGCCAATGCTTTTTCATAGGCGCCAATCGCTTTACGGTATTTACCGTTATATTGATAGGAATTGCCTAAAAATTCAAGGGCATCAAAATCTTCCGGCTTGATTTCCAAAAGATTGGTAAATTTTTCGATTGCAAAATTATAGTCACCTTGCCGATAATAGAGTCTGGCCAGATCGAACATAAGCGCAGTGTCATCAGAACGATTTTCCAATGCCGCTTCCTTGGCTTCGATCACAGCATCAATGTCGCCTGTCGTTTCGAACAGGCTGGCCAATGTGCTTTGAGCATCTGCATCCTGTGGATTGAGTTCAACAATCTTTTGATAGATTTCAATGGCTTGATCAATCCGATCCTCGGTAACCAAAAGCCGGCCTAAATTTTTATAATCCGACATGGGAGGATCATCATCATATTCAATGGCGTTATAATAGGCCTCGATCGCCTCGTCGTTCTGCTGTTGTGCGGAAAGCAACCATCCTTTTGTACGCCAGTAATAGTCATTTTCAGGAAACTTGTCAAGCGCCTCGTTGTAGACAACCAGGGCGCTGTCCGGCTTGTCCAGTTTCATATAGGAATCGCCAAGCTTTCTATAAATGGATTTAAACTCTCCGGCGGTATCCATTTCAGCAGCTGTCCATAAATGCGGAATAGCATCTTTAAAATTCTTGTTCTTGTGATGTTCATTTCCGGTGCTATAGGCTTTCAGCAACTCGTAGCGATAAGCTTTCTGCAATGAATCCTGTTTTGCTTTTTGTCTGGCTTTTTCTTCAGCCGTCAGTTGAGCTTCATCCTTGGTTTGGGTCTCACCCGTTATAGCGCAACCGTAAAAGACAGAGAGGCCGGCAACTGTTACAATTGCCACAACCAGCAGTTTTCTAATAATATTTTTTCCCTTAAGCACGGGCCATCCTCCTACGCATGTGAATATTTTTATTGTAAAAAAATAATTCCAGTATACTTAAACCTCGAAAAAAATGCAAGATATTTTTCGAATTCTTTGTTAAAACAATCTCTGAAACCACTTTTCCGAACTTGTTATGCTTCCCACAAGTCTGTAAATGGTTTCCTGATAACCGTCAGACAGCGATTCATAACGGGTTCCATACTGCACAGCCAGATCAAGTCTTCCCATATTGCTATGAAACGGGAACCCCAGTCCAGCGGATACAAACATCTCTGAAACCGCGTTCCCATTGGGATCCAGAAACGGCAGTTGAGCGATATGGCCACCCATCCGGTAATCAATTCTTTTGTAATAGGGCTCGGTTTGATCCAGAGTATTGAGGTATTCAAGGCCGGCGCTGATCCTCCAGAAATCGGTCATTTCTTGATTTTTATTTCCGTTAATAGAATAATTCGACCATAACTGGTAATAGGCATCAGCAGCAAATGTCAACGTTTTTAACGGCACAGCAACACCGGCTGCAAATGATTGCGGATACCGGCAGTTTTGTTCACTGATATCAAGCGCCACCCCGGTTCCCGGGATGATCTGATTTTCAATCGACAGTTTTGAAGCTGAACTGTAGGTCAATCCAACCGCCAGACTCGTCCAGGGTTCCATATAAAGACCCAGATTATAGGCTAAACCATAGATATGACTCGATATATCATCACTGGAATTGAGATACAGATCTTCGTCAAAGCGGGTTTCCCATATTTCACTAAAAGTGCCAAAATTAAAATTGGCGACCGCAGACAGTGACAACCATTTCAAAGCCTGGATCTGGAATCCGGCATTGGCAGCGGTTAGGCCTCCCTTACCGGTCACCTCGCGCTGATAACTTGCCAGTTCATCTTTAATCTCATAGGACACCATATACTTTGAAGAAGCCAGGGGCTTTAACCCGACAAACGCTCCAAAATATTGTGAGACAGGTACGGCAAATGCGAAACCGGCCGCATTTCCGTTGCGCGTGTAAGCTGATTTCTGATCGAACTGATTATTCACCACCTGATAATCCACACTCAGAGCGATGGTAGTCAGGCCATCCAATTGCAGTGTTGCCGGATTCATTAAATTAAGAGAATGCGGCTCTCGCACAGCAATTCCCGCTCCTCCTCGGCCGGCAGAGGCCACAGACACCGAGTACTCGGGCATACCCAGGCCAAAAGAGGAATAATAGGAATCCGCATGCACGAACCATGCAGCGGCAAGATAGATAACAAATACAAATTGAAGGAACTTCATTCCGAACCTCCTGCTAAAAAGCGATGGTCGGGCGGTAAACTATAGGTAATTTCCAGAGTTGGAGCATGGGCCGTGTCAACCTTGCCGCTGTGAAAATACAATTCCTGGAAATCTCGTCCGGCACTGTTCGGCATTAACAGCAGACCATAATTATCGCGAATATCCAACGTCCAGCGCTGAACGATATGCGATAACAGAGTCAGACCGTTTTCACTGTCGATTGCAAATGTTTCATTGTCGATAAAGGCCACATCCGACGCCATTGAAAAGACAGAATCTTTTTTCACGGTACTGCCATCGGACCAGATGGAATCATTGAGTACTGCAGTGGCGCTGATCGACAACCCTCGTTCCTTTAGAGTCATGCCGCGACTCTGGTCGATATGCAAAGTTAAAAACGCCTGGTGAATCGTGGCGGATTCAGGTATTTCCGAGAAATCAAAACGTAAAAGAGACTTGTATCCACTGGCATTTCCGATACGTAAATAATCAGGCCCCTTGACGATCTGGTTTTCGTTCAACTCATGATCGACATTTAGCAGGCTGGCATCCTGTGAAAGCGCAAGATCCATAGTGTCCTGAGCCTCGCCCGAAGAATCGGGGTAAATGAACTCAACGTACGGGATTGATCCACCGGCATCAGACGAATAAAACTCTACAGCCGGACTGTTGGCGGTGCATTTCAATAACAGCCCTTTGATCACATCGGCTTCATTCTTTTGATCGTTTATCCATTCGCTAATAAAATTTAGGTTCGAAAACGGCAATTCTATCCACGTCGTATCAGAAAAAGTCGCACTCATGGTTTCGATGGGATTAGGGTCATAACCGTCTTTGATGGTTTCCCAATCAACAGTGGCCTCTTCCCAATCGACGGTTATTTCATAAAGAGTAAATTCGACATGTGCGTTTTCCGAATAGACCTGGTTAGAATAAAGATTCAGAGTAGCCTGGGTGATAGCACTGCTATCGAGTGCATAAAGGGTGTTGATATTGATCAGTACGTGCGATGTAAACTCGTCCCGGGCGCCCAGTACAATTGAGGGACTATACCCCGTAACAGGAGCCTCCCAAAAACGGCCTGTTTCAACAGGCTTTAAAGTTATCGGAGGCATCACCCCGCCCCGCTCATCGCGATCGAGTATTTCATCGCCGCCAGGCAGAGGTTGATCAACCGTACAACTCAAGAGCACCCCTAAAATCAAGACAAAAAAAAGTATCTTCATCCGAATTCTCATTTCGTTATGTAAATCTTTTACTTGTTCATTCAACGTTCGACTGTAAATTGAGTTCCTTGCAAGAACTTTGCATTAAAGATTGTAATGAATGAATCCAAACGGAATAACAGCGGATCACCGTGTAAAAGGTAAGACAGAGCCAGTATTCTTTTAATGTTGGTTTCAAAATATTAAAAAAGAAACCCATTTCACCACAGACCAGTGGGAGACGGTCTATAGACAAAAAAGGAGCCTTTCCGGAACTGTCGAAAGATGATTTTATGGTATTCACAGCCGAATCGCTTTCCGTCAGCATCATAGCTGCATGTCAGTCGGCTTGAAACACAATAGATTCTAATGTACAAACTTTTGAAAAAAATTTCAATTATTAAAATGTGTTTTTGCTGTGTATGAATGAAAAAGGGCAATCAGTGATTGCCCTTGATAAACCTGCATTAACCGAATCTTATTATTCTTCTTTCTTGGATTCGGAAGATTTCTTTTGCTGCTCAGCTTTTTCAGAGCGTTTTTGTTTCTTTTTCTCTATACGCTCGGCATGGACACCTTCAAACCCAACCAGTTCGAAAATAGCCAAAGGCGCATTATCGCCTTTTCTATTTCCAAGCTTGATCACCCGGGTATAACCGCCTTGACGGTCCATGTATACCGGTGCAATTTCTTCAAACAATTCTTTGACCAGTTTTTTATCACGGATTGTTTTAAGAACCTGACGTCGTGAGGCCAAATCACCTTTTTTGGCAAAGGTGACAAGCCGTTCAACCACACCGCGAGCTTCCTTTGCTTTAACTGCGGTCGTGACAATTCGTTTATGTTCGATCAAAGACGTGGCCATGTTTGCAAGTGTCGCTTTTCTGTGGCTTGCCGTGCGTCCTAATTTTTTACCCGACTTTAGATGTCTCATTTGATAAAATCCTCTTTGCTTCTGACAAGTTATCTCTACTCTTCGTTGTTTTCGAGATATTTATCGATGTCCATTCCGAAATGTAAGCCTTTTTCTTCAAGCACTTTATTCAGTTCATTCAAAGATTTTCTGCCAAAATTTCTGAACTTTAGCATTTCTTGTTCATCTTTGCAAACCAGATCACCAATGGTATTGATGTTTGCTGCCGTCAGGCAGTTGTGCGATCTCACGGACAACTCGAGTTCATCCACACCCATCTCGAGCAATCTTCTGATCCGCAGTACTTCTTCATCCACATCCTGAGAATCTTCTTCTTCCTGTTCAACGTCAAATCCAATAAACAGTTGAATATGATCTCTCAGAATTTTCCCCGCATAACTGAGCGCATCATCCGGCGGCAGAGTACCATCTGTATGGATTTCAAGGGTCAGCTTTTCATAATCCGTACGCTGTCCCACACGGGTGTTTTCAACATTATAGTTCACCCGCACAACCGGTGAATATATTGAATCGATAGGGATGGTTCCGACGGGCATATCAGAAGATTTAT
The DNA here is from genome assembly GCA_034521575.1 of candidate division KSB1 bacterium. Classification (NCBI taxonomy): domain Bacteria; kingdom Pseudomonadati; species Candidatus Zhuqueibacterota bacterium. The sequence goes on along the minus strand of JAXHMJ010000003.1, from coordinate 130,031 downwards.
TTTCTTCAGCCGGTATATATCCCCGCCCCTTGCCGATACGCAAGTCCATCTGAAAATCAGCATCTTCATTCAGGGTTGCGATGTGCAAGTCAGGATTCAATACTTCAAATTCGCTGGTGCCACTCTGGATATCGCCGGCTTTGAATTCACCCGGCCCTTTTAAATCCAGAACTACTTTATCCGGGCGTTTTTCAATCGTCTTGACCCGCACCTGCTTCATATTAAGAATAATTTCCGAAACATCTTCGAGAACTCCCGGAATACTCGAAAATTCATGAAGAATCCCCTCGACGCGAAACATCGTTATCGCGACGCCGGGAATAGAAGACAGCAAAACACGTCTCAATGAATTTCCAATAGTATTACCGTATCCTCGTTCTAAAGGCTGGACAATAAATTTCCCATATGTGTTGGTATATGTGGATTCGTCCAGTTCAATGCTTTCGGGCATCTGGAAGTTGGGCAATGCCATAAACAAACTCCAATATATTTAATGGTGGTATCGATCTTGTTATTTTGAGTAAAGCTCGACAACCAATTGTTCATTAACATTTATAGGTATTTCCTCGCGATCAGGAACTTGAAGGAAATTGCCTTTCATATTCGCTTTATCCAACTCGAGCCAGGGTACCATTTTTCCTTCACGCACACGTTTCATAGAGTCATGAAACACATCCATTTGTCGGCTTTTTTCAATCACCTGGACAAGATCACCGGGTTTTACCTGGATTGAAGGGATATCCACCCGCTTGCCGTTCAGGGTAAAATGGCGGTGTTTAACCAATTGACGCGCTGCATCCCGTGAGGACGCCAGGCCCAGCCGGTATACTACGTTGTCAAGCCGGCATTCAAGAAGTTTTAAAAGGTTTTCACCTGTAACGCCTTTTCGCTTGTCAGCTTTTTCAAAATAGTTATGAAACTGATTTTCGAACAAGCCGTACATTCTTTTCAGTTTTTGCTTTTCACGAAGCTGTATCGCATACTCGGACTGTTTAAATCGTCTTTTTTGTCCGTGTTCTCCCGGTGCATACCCTTTTTTGTCGAATGTGCACTTGTTGGTACTGCACTTTACACCTTTAAGAAATAATTTCATTCCTTCGCGTCGGCATAACTTGCAATCAGCACCAGTATGTCTTGCCATATAGTAAATCCTCCATCTGCAATCATACTCCAGTCGATCGGCTGAAGAATATTATACTGTTAGATTAATATCAATTATACTCGTCTTCGTTTAGGCGGACGGCAACCGTTATGGGGAATCGGTGTAACGTCGCGGATTGCGGTAATCTCCAAGCCGGCAGCCTGCAAAGCGCGAACGGCAGCTTCACGACCCGAGCCAGGACCTTTTACCTGTACTTCAACTCGCTTTAATCCCATAGTAATGGCTTCTTTTGCCGCATTCTCAGCAGCGACCTGAGATGCAAATGGTGTGCTTTTTCGGGATCCTTTGAATCCGCAGCGTCCTGATGTGGACCATGAGATCACATTACCATACACATCTGAAAGTGTGACATTGGCATTGTTAAATGTCACCTTGATATGAGCGATACCATTCGCCTCGACTTTTTCTTTCTTTTTCGTTACACGTGTTTTTCTTTTAGGACTCAACGAACACCTCGTCTGTATTTAAAAACCATGTTATTTCCTTTTTGCGCCTACATTTGATTTCTTTCGTCCACGAACCGTCTGTGCGTTGGTATGAGTGCGCTGACCTCTGCAAGGGAGACGCCGACGATGGCGCAAACCGCGATAGCACCCGATGTCCATCAGCCGCTTGATGTTCATTTGAACTTCACTCCGCAGCGAGCCTTCCACCTTGTAATTCTCGGTGATTTCATCACGGATCTTGGCGATTTGCTCACTACTCATATCCTGCACTCGAACGTTGGTATCCACGCCGGTGGTTTCGAGTATCTGCTTCGAAGAAGAGATACCAATCCCGGTGATATAAGTTAACGCGACTTCAATTCGCTTTTCTTTTGGTAAATCTACACCAGATATACGAGCCAAAGCATTCTCCTTTTAGCTTGAAATTAACCTTGACGTTGTTTATGTCTTGGATTTCTTTTGCAGATAATGCGTACAACACCTTTTCGGCGAATAACTCTGCAATATTCGCACTGTTTTTTAACAGAAGCTTGAACTTTCATGTCTCTGTCCTCTTATTTGTAACGGTACGTGATCCGCCCTCGACTCAGGTCATAAGGTGACAACTCGACTGTCACCTTGTCGCCCGGGAGTATTTTAATAAAATGCATACGCATTTTCCCGGAAATATGAGCAAGAATCTCGTGACCATTTTCCAATTCGACTTTAAAAGTCGCATTGGGCAATGTTTCCAGGATCGTTCCGTCAATCTTTATTCCGTCTTTTTTTGCCATAGTTTAAAGTCCAGCTGTTAAGATTTCAGCTTTATCGTGTTTAACAACAATGTCGTGTTCAAAGTGGGCAGAAGGTTTCCCATCTGCAGTAACGACCGTCCATCCGTCATCAAGGGTTTCAACCTCGAACGTACCCAGATTAATCATGGGTTCAATAGCAAAAACCATTCCTTCTTTCAAGCGAGGTCCCTGACCGGCTGGGCCGTAATTTTTGATTTGGGGTTCTTCGTGCATTTGGGTTCCAATCCCGTGCCCGACCAAATCTCTTACGACAGAAAAACCGGCTTGTTCCACATGGGTTTGAATCGCATGTCCTATATCACTCAGTCGATTTCCGACATGAGCCTGTTCAATCGCGAGACCAAGCGACTCCTGGGTTACCTGCACAAGCAGCTGAACCTCTTCCGGGATATTTCCCACAATGAATGTTTTGGCAGCATCACCAAAATAACCATCGAGTTCCACGCCAACATCAACGCTGACAATATCACCATTCTTGATTTTCCGGTTCCCGGGAATTCCATGGACAACCTGCTCATTGATTGAAATACAGCTGCTTGCAGGAAATCCTTGAAATCCTTTAAAGGCGGGCCGAGCTGCCCGGGAATAAATCAACTCTGCAATTTCTTCATCCAGTTCCCGGGTTTCAAGGCCGGCCGTTATTCGCGTTTTAGCAAGGTTTAACGCGTCCACAACCAGCTGCGCACTTTTTCGCAGCTTTACAATTTCCTTGTCACTTCTAACAGCAATCATGAACGGGCGGCTAATTTGTCATAAAGAGACACCAAATCACGACGCACGTCTTTGACATCTTGCGAACCGTCAATCGCATACAGTTTCTTTTGTTCACTATAATAATCTTTGAGCGGCTCGGTTTTTTCCTTATAAACCTCGAGACGATTGCGCACGGTTTCTTCTTTATCATCGTCCCGCTGGATAATCATACCGCCGCATTTTTCGCATTTGTTATCTTGGGGCGGAGGGTCCGTGATCATATTGTAATTATAGCCGCATTTGCTGCAGGTGCGTCTGCTGGTCAACCTGCGGATAATTTCTTCTTCGTTCACATCAAAATAGATCACAGCGTCAATACCACTCTCGGCGCCGAGCAGCTTGTCCAGGTCTCTTGCCTGATTCAACGTTCTCGGGAACCCGTCCAGAATGTATCCCGGCTCACAATCCGGTTTTTTCAAACGTTCTTCAATGAGGCCGATAATAATATCATCAGATACCAACTCACCGGCATCCATGATTGCTTTTGCTTTTTTGCCGAGGTCCGTGCCGTCAGCAACCGCTTTACGAAGAATATCACCGGTGGATATTTGCGGTATAGCGTATTTTTCGGACAAATATCCGGCCTGCGTTCCTTTTCCGGATCCGGGTGCGCCTAAAAATATCAACTTCATAAAATAAATCCTTTATTAGAATCGTTTTCTTCCACGAATTTTACCACTTTTCATAAAACCGTCGTAATGACGCATCAACAAGTGCGATTCAACCTGCTGCAGTGTATCCAAAGCAACACCAACTATAATAAGCAGTGACGTGCCGCCGTAAAAACTGGTAAAATTATAAGAAACGCCGGTCACCGAAGCGAGCACCCAAGGCAATACAGCAATGATCGCAAGCATAATAGAGCCCGGCAGAGTAATACGTGTTAAAATATTATCGATAAATTCAGAGGTCTTTTTACCAGGCCGTACACCCGGAATAAAACCGCCTTGCTTTTTCATGTTATCCGCAACGTCCACCGGATTAAAGGCTATAGCTGTGTAAAAATAAGTGAAAAAGACTATCATCAATCCATAAATCAGCCAGTAAACCCAGGACGAATAATCAAAGGCGCGTGTCACACTCATCCAGAAATTGCTGTCCGGGAAAAAAGTCGCAACGGTCTGCGGCACAAAGAGAATAGACTGGGCAAATATGATAGGCATCACACCGGCTGTGTTGACACGCAGCGGAATATGTGTACTCTGTCCGCCGTATATTTTTCTCCCGACGACCCGCTTTGCATACTGGACCGGAATTTTCCGGGTTCCCTGCGTGAGGGCCACCGTTCCGGCTACAGTAACAAAAAATACAACAAAAAGCGCGATCTCGGTCAGAATAGTCCGGTTGCCACTGACAACCTGCTGGATTTCATCGAGAATTGAATTGGGCATTCTGGCGATAATACCAGTAAAAATGATGAGAGAAATACCATTCCCGATACCCTTTTCAGTGATCATTTCACCGAGCCACATAATCAAAACGGTTCCAGAGGTCAAAGTTAGTACTGTTAACAATCTGAACCCCATGCCGGGAAACGGCACAACCATTTGTCCCGTGGCTGTAGTTCCGATGCGTTCCAAAAAGATGCTGACACCCCAGGACTGCATAAAAGCGATCAATACCGTGCCGTAGCGGGTCAGCTGCATGATTTTTTTACGTCCCTGCTCGCCTTCTTTTTGCAGCTTTTGGAAATAAGGCACTACCGCACCAAGCAGCTGAATAATAATGGATGCGGAAATATACGGCATAATACCCAACGCAAAAATAGTGGCGCGTCTAAAAGCGCCGCCGGCGAACAAATCGTATAAACCGAGAAGCCCTCGTTGCGATTGCTCAAAGTATTCTATCAATGCCTGGGCATTGATCCCGGGGGTAGGAATATGACCACCAATACGGTACACAATAATGATCATAAACGTGAACAGAATCTTGCGTTTCAACTCCGGAATTTTAAATACGCTTTTTATACTGTCCATCATAGTATATTAGTCCTCCCACCAGCAGCGGTGATTTTTTCTACCGCAGATTTGCTAAAGGCATTGGCCGTCACATCGATTTTTTTCGAACATTCACCTTCGCCCAATATCTTGACCGGCTGGTTCTTTTTGGAGATCAGTCCGTTTTCAAGCAAAACATCCGGGTTTATGGTATCAGCCTTTATTCTGGCCAAATCCTCAACGTTAATCACCTGATATTCAATACGATTTCGGTTTTTAAAACCGCGTTTTGGTAACCGGCGTTGGATAGGCATTTGACCGCCCTCAAACCACAATCTTCTCTTGGCGCCTGAACGGGATCTCTGTCCATTTTGCCCTTTACCGGAAGTTCCACCACGAGCGCCACCGCGTCCGATACGCTTTGCTTTCTTGTGCGCTCCTTCAGAATATTTTAAAGTAGATAAATCCATTTAAGCCTCAACACTCTTGAAATTCCATGCCGACTATTTTCTTAGATTTCTTCGACTTTTACAAGATGAGAAATGCGGTTGACCATACCGCGAATCACAGGTGTATCACTGCGTTCAACGGTCTGATTCAGCTTTCTCAATCCCAAGGCGACAGCCGTGTCTTTTTGTTTTTGCACACGTTTGATAGTGCTGCGCTTCAGGGTAATTCGTATTTTTTTACTAGTCTTTTTTGCCATTCTCATTATTCCTGATCGTTATTACTCTGTTTAGGTTTGGGGTCTGTGTTAAAAACCCGCATCACAGACATATTGCGTTTGCGTGAAACAGATTCTGCATCCATCAGGTTTTCAAGTGCAACCAGAGTTGCCTTGACCATATTATGAGGGTTTGTGGACCCTCTGTTTTTCGTCAGCACGTCTTTTATCCCAACTGCCTCTAAAATGGCACGAACCGGACCGCCGGCGATAACACCGGTACCCGGCGAAGCAGGTTTTAAAAAGACCTTGCCTGCACCGTGTTTTCCGACAATCTCGTGAGTAATTGTTCCGTTAATAATCGGGACCCGAACCAGGCTTTTTTTGGCGGCATCAGCGCCTTTGGCGATACAGTCAGATACTTCATTAGCCTTTCCGAGACCGACACCCACATTACCGTTCCCATCACCAACCACAACGATGGCATTGAAACTGAATCGTCTACCACCCTTGACAACTTTGGCGACACGGTTAACATGAACAACTTTTTCCACAAGATCCAATTCGTTAGGATTTATTCTTTCCGAACGCTTTTTAGCCATTGTTCACCTTTTCAATATACAAGACTTGTTAAAAATTTAATCCGCCTTTTCGAGCGCCTTCGGCAAATGCCTTGACTCGACCATGATATCGATAACCGGCGCGATCAAAAACGACTTTGTCGATCTTTTTTTCTTTTGCAGCTTCTGCAATATGAGAACCGACGATTTTAGCCTGTTCCACTTTATTTTTCGCTGCGTCCACTTTTTCTTTTATTCCAGACGAGAGCGATGACGAAGAAGCCAGGGTTGTTCCGCTCGTGTCATCAATGATCTGACCGTAGATACTCTTATTACTGCGGAATACGACCAAACGAGGCCTCTCGGCAGTACCTTTGATCACTTTGCGGATATGCTTCCGCCGTTTTGCCCGTGCTCGTTTTTTTTCAAATACTCTGAACGCCATAGTTAATCTCTACAATCAAGTTAAAGTTAATTAATTTACGCACTCTTTCCAGCTTTTCTGCGAATATACTCGTCCTGATAGCGGATACCTTTGCCCTTATAGGGTTCCGGCGGACGCAAGGAGCGTATTTTTGCCGTCACCTGACCCACGACCTGTTTATTAATACCTCGGATGATCACGACATTTTTTTCTACGGCAAACTCTATCTCTTCCGGTGGTTTGAACACCGTATCATGGGAAAGCCCCACGGAGAGAACGAGATTTTTACCGTTCATCAGCGCACGGAAACCAACACCAATGATTTCCAGGCGTTTTTCATATCCCTCTGTTACGCCCTGGACAATATTAGCAATCAGGGCCCGATACAGACCGTGCAGAGCGCGATATTTTTTTTCATCGGAGGGTCGAATAACCGTCAGGTTGCCCTCATTTTTTCAATAGTTATCTTTGGATCAACATTGACCGAAAGCTCTCCCTTGGGGCCTTTGGCGGTGACAACATTGTCTTTTATGTCCAAAGTAACACTATCGGGAATTTGAACCGGTAATTTTCCAATTCGTGACACAGTGTACTCCTATTATTTTTTACCAAACAAAACACAAGACTTCACCACCGACACCACGACGTCTCGCTTCCTGACCTGTCATAACACCCTGAGATGTGGTCATGATAGAGATGCCCAGATTATTGTATACACGGGGTATAACGTCTTTTCTCACATACTGACGGAAGCCCGGCCTGCTCATACGTTTCAATCCGGATATCACACTTCGATTGTCGTCATTGTAACTTAGATAAATCCGTATGATCGACTGTTTAGCATCTTCAATCTGGATAAAGTTTTTAATATAATGCTCTTCCTGCAAAATACGAGTCACTTCTTTTTTAACTTTGAAGCAGGAATGTCGACCTTTCGGTGCTTAGCCCGTGTCGCATTACGAATACATGTTAAATAATCTGCGATGGGATCCGTTTTAAACATTTATTTTCTCCCTAACAACCCTTAACTGAGTAACGTTGGTTATTTGATGTTCGTGTTTTAATAGTTACTACCAGCTCGCTTTTGTAACACCTGGAAGCTTGCCTTCAAGTGCCAGCTCTCTCAGACATATTCTGCAAATTCCGAACTTTCGGTAATAACCGCGAGGACGTCCACAGCGTGAGCACCTGTTGTATTTCCTCACCTTGAACTTGGGCTCTTGCTTTGACTTGTAAATCAGTGCTTTTTTAGCCAATGGTTCTCCTTTAAAATTTATTGACTATTCATTTTTTACAAATGGAAAGCCGAAAGCTTTCAGCATTTCATGTGCTTCTTCATCTGTTTGTGCAGATGTTACAATAGTAATATTAATGCCGCGAATTTTGTCAATTTTATCGTAGTCAATTTCCGGAAAAACGATCTGTTCCTTCATTGAAACATTGTAATTCCCGCGACCGTCAAACCTTACGGGTAAACCGCGAAAGTCACGCACTCGGGGAATAGCAATCGAGATCAGACGGTCCAGAAACTCGTACATCCGTTGACGTCTCAAAGTGACGCTGCACCCGATCGGCATTCCTTCACGTACCTTGAAATTTGAAATGGATCGTTTGGCCCGTCGGATTATGGGTTTTTGTCCGGCTATCCGGGTAAGATCTTCAACTGCATTTTCCAATACTTTGGGATTCTCAGTTGCTTCACCTGCTCCTATATTCAAGACAATCTTTTCCAAGCTTGGAATTTGATGCTTGTTTTTATAACCAAACTTTTTCTCAAGAGAAGGTGCAACTTCTTTCCGATAAGTGTCAATCAAACGTGGTTGATATTTTTTTTCTGCCATTGTTGCTGTCCAATACTAACTATGAGTTTGAGATTATCATTTCATTACATTTTTTACACACACGCACCTTATTATGCCGATGGCGCTGTTCATCCCAAACCGTTGTTTTTTCAACACGGGTTGGGGTGTTGCATTTGGGACAAACAACCATAACGCTGGACGCGTCAATCGGCGCTTCTTTTTCAACAATACCGCCTTGCTGATTCTGCTGAGAAGGCCGGGTGTGTCGTTTTACAAAATTCACACCTTCAACAATAAGCCGGTCCTCTTCAGGGTAGACTTTTAAGACCTTGCCTTTTTTACCTTTATAATTCCCCGAAAGAACCAAAACCTGATCATTTTTTCTAACTCGCATATTATTCTTGCCTTTTGGCTTGTATTAACTGTTTATAATACTTCAGGAGCTAATGAAACAATTCTCATAAATTGTTTTTCACGCAGCTCGCGGGCAACCGGACCAAAAATACGGGATCCTTTTGGCTCACCGTCATCAGTGATAAGCACGGCAGCGTTTTCATCAAAGCGGATATAAGAGCCGTCTCTGCGCTTGTACTCCTTTTTGGTTCTGACGATAACCGCTTTGCTTTTATCGCCTTTTTTGACCGCGGCATTCGGCAGAGCATGCTTTACAGAAACCAAAATAACATCGCCCACCGAAGCGTATCGCCTGCCGGTTCCTCCCAATACTCGAATGCACGCAACGCGCTTGGCACCGGTATTATCCGCAACATTAAGTTTACTGTATTCCTGGATCATTGTCTATTCCTTTTCGTTGACTCGGTCGAAATCCCTATTTGGCTCGTTCGATAATTTCAACAAGACGCCATCTTTTTTTCCGGCTTATCGGCCTTGCTTCCATGATCTTCACTTTGTCACCAATACGGGAGTCATTATTCATGTCATGTGCCATAAACTTTTTGCTCTTTTTGACATATTTTTTGTACAGAGGATGTTCAACGAAACGCTGTACTTTAACGACACACGTCTTGTCCATTTTATTGCTGGAAACAATACCAATTAAGGATTTTCTCTTACCTCGTTCCACTTTATAATCTCCAAATAAGATCGTTCAATTTATTGGATCACTTTGTGATTCCAAATTCCATTTCCCTCAATGCGGTCTTTAAACGAGCAATATCCTTTTTAACAGACCGAATACTTAACGGGTTATCGAGCTGGTGCATTGAATTCTGAAATCTGAGGTTCGCCAATTCTTCGGTTGCGTCTTCAAGCCGCAATTCAATTTCATCTTTAGACAGTTGCTTAATTTCTTCCATCTTCATAATATTAATCTCCGAAATCTGAAGCCATTACAAATTTCGTCTTTACAGGTAATTTATTTGAAGCCAATTTCAGAGCCTCTCTGGCAATGTTCTCGGGCACACCATCTAGCTCAAACATAATTTTACCTGGTTTGACGACGGCCACCCAATATTCCGGCGCTCCTTTACCTTTTCCCATACGTGTTTCGGCGGGAGTTTGAGTAAACGGTTTATCCGGAAACAGACGGATCCATAACTTTCCGCTGCGTTTCAGGTGCCGGGTGATCGCAACACGGGCGGCCTCGATTTGACGTGCCGTAATCCAGTGAGAATCCAGGGATTTGAGCCCAAAAGTCCCATAAGCCAGACGACTGCCTCTCTGAGCCTTGCCCTTCATACGACCGCGTTGCTGTTTACGATATTTTACACGTTTTGGCATTAACATAATTCAATATCTCCGAAAATCCTATTCCACGAATTCATCGCCGATAATTTCACCTTTACAGATCCAGACTTTGACGCCGATTGATCCATATTGAGTATGGGAAGTAATACTGGCGTAATCTATATCCGCGCGTAGTGTATGCAACGGAATTCGTCCTTGTTTATATTGTTCACGTCTGGCCATTTCAGCGCCGCCCAGTCGACCTGAACAGATAACACGTATACCTTCTGCTCCCATTCTCATTGAAGACATCATAGCTTTTTTCATCGCCCGTCTAAAAGAGATACGGCCTGCCAACTGGTTTGCAATATTTTCAGCCACAAGATAGGCATCAAGCTCAGGACGCTTGATTTCATTAATATTCAATTGAATATCGTTTCCGGTCAGCCTTTGCAGCTCTTCTTTTAATTTGTCGACCTCGGCGCCTTTTCTTCCAATCACAATCCCAGGACGTGCTGTGTAAATTGTGATGGTGATATGCTTGGGTGTTCTTTCGATAATAATTTTTGAAACACTGGCTCTTTGAAGACGTTTGCGTATATAGGTACGCAGCATATTATCTTCTTCGAGCTTTTTATCCAGACTATGCTTCTCAAACCACTTGGACTCCCATGTCCGAATAACGCCAAGTCTAAAACCTATAGGATTTGTTTTTTGTCCCAAACTTTTCTCCTATGACTAATTTTCTTTGTTCGCAACAACAATAGATATATGACTGGTTGGTTTGTTGATACGCATCGCACGTCCCATAGATGCAGCACGAAAACGTTTCAACTTGAAACCGCCATCTGACCCGTAATTCTTTGATGTACAAATCATCAGCGGAATAATTTTGAGGCCTCTTCTTTATTCATCATATTCGCTACCGCAGAACGAATCGCCTTTTCCAAGGGCATTGCTGCTGAAGCACTGTTAAAATGCAGCACATTGATCGCCTCGTTCACGTCCTTGCCTCTGACAAGGTTTGCAATACGTCTCACTTTATACGGAGACATACGAATATATTTTGCAACTGCCTTTGCTTCCATGAATAGTCTCTCCGGAAATATTAATGTCTTGCTTTTTCTGCTTTTCTGTCAATATGCCCGCGAAAAGTACGTGTCGGAGCAAATTCACCAAGCTTGTGGCCAACCATATTCTCGTTTATAAAAACCGGAATAAACTTGTTGCCATTGTGTACTGCTATTGTATGGCCGATGAATTCAGGTGGAATGGTTGACCGTCGCGACCAGGTTTTTATAACCTTTTTTTGATTGCTATCATTAAGCGCTTCGATTTTTCCCATCAGATTTTCATCTATATAAGGGCCTTTTTTGATCGATCTTGACATAATCCTTATCCTATTTATTCCGACGTCTTACTATGAGAGCGTCGCTCGCTTTACGTTTACGGGTTTTATGACCTTTACTGTTCTGTCCCCAAGGGGAACAGGGATGCCGACCACCGGAGCTTTTGCCTTCGCCACCGCCCATGGGATGGTCAATGGGATTCATAGCCACGCCTCTGACTTTGGGTCGTCTGCCCAACCAGCGCGAACGGCCCGCTTTACCCAGGCTAAGATTTTCATGATCGAGATTACCGACCTGTCCGATTGTTGCCCGGCACTCTATTCTCACCAAACGAACTTCACCCGACGGCAATTTAAGCTGGGCATAAGTCCCCTCTTTTGCGACCAGCTGAGCATAGGATCCGGCTCCGCGGGCCATTTGTCCGCCTTTACCGGGCTTCAATTCAACATTATGAACCCATGTACCCAGGGGAATATTACTCAACAAAAGAGAATTACCTGTTCTGATCTCGGTTTTTTCTCCAGAGACCACCTTTTCGCCAACAGTGAGTCCCTTGGGACAAAGAATATATCTTTTTTCACCGTCCAGATAATGCAGCAACGCAATAAAAGCGCTTCGGTTTGGATCGTATTGAACAGAGACCACTTTGGCCGGAACATCATGCTTGTCACGCTTAAAATCGATTACCCGGTAAGCTCTTTTATGACCGCCACCACGGTGCCTCGATGTGACACGACCCCGGTTATTTCGACCGCCCGTCTTTTTCACGGGTTTTAAAAGGGATTTTTCCGGTTTCACCCGGTCTACACCCTCATAGGTACTGACGGTCCTGTATCGTTGACCCGGAGTTGTTGGTTTATAATTTTTCATAGAGATACAGTCTCCTCAATCCTGCTTGCTTTTATGAAGTTTCGAAAAAATCAATACTATCATCTTCTCTCAGAGTGACAATAGCTTTTTTCCAGTCTTTGCGTTTACCTTCAGTAATGCCTCTACGGGTCTGATTTTTTTTGGTTTTTCCTTTAACCAAAATAGTTCTGACATTTACAACAGCCACGTCAAACTTTTTTTCCACAGCCCGCTTGATATCAATTTTGTTCGCCTTGACATCGACCACAAACCCGTATTGATTGTCGGTTTCCTGTTTATGAAGCATTTTTTCGGTAACCAAAGGTCTTACAAGTATATTCGTTTGGGTATCCATTATAGCAATACTTCCTCTATTGTTGGAATAGCATCTTCCATGATCAGAAGATTCTGATTTTTTAGCAGGTCATAGGTTGACGCTTCTTTTGCGACAAGCACCTTGCAGTTTTTCATATTTCGACTGGCCAACAGCAAATTCTTGTCATACTCGGGAACCAGAACCAGTGTTTTTTCATCAGACAGGCCAAAACTCTTGATAACCTCATTTCATATTTCGTGTCTTGGGTTGTTCAAGACTAAAAGTTTCAACCACTTTAATCTTGTCATCTTTCTGCCTGGCGCTGAACGCCGAAATACGCGCCATTTGTTTGACTCGCTTTGTCAACCGGCTTTTAAAATGAATCGGGCGAGGACCGAAAATGGTACTCCCACCCACCCAAATCGGAGAGCGAGTCGAACCTGCTCTGGCGGTACCTCTACCTTTTTGACGCCAGGGTTTCTTTCCGCCCCCTCTCACTTCGTTTCGGGTTTTGGTAGAGCGGGTACCCTGGCGGCTGTTTTTCATTTGTGAATTAACAGCCAGGTAAACACAATGTTCATTAATTTCCGCTCCAAAGACCGCATCACTCGCATTCACTTTACGGCCGGCAGCTTTGCCATCTTTTGTATAGACTTCAAGTTCCATAGTTTATTACTTTCTAATTAAGACAATACCTTTTTTTGCTCCCGGAACAGCACCCTTGACAACAATAATGTTGTTTTCCGGGTCAATTTTCAATATTTCCAAATTTTTGATGGTCACACGTTCATTGCCCATACGACCAGCCATATGCTTGCCTTTAAAGACACGCGACGGATCACTCGAGTGACCAATGGAACCAGGCATTCTATATTTGTTGCTCTGACCATGAGTTTTCGGGCCACCGCCGAATCCCCATCGTTTTATAGTACCGGCAAAACCGCGTCCTTTGGAGACACCCGTCACATCGACTTTTTCTCCAACAGAGAACAAATCTGCTTTTATTTCATCGCCGGTCTTGAGTTCACTCACCTCAAAATCCCGGAATTCACGCAACACCTGAAACGGTTCCAGTCCATGTTTTTTCACATGACCAATCTCGGGTTTTGTCGCTCTTTTCTTCCTTCGCGCACCAAAACCAAGTTGCACAGCGCTGTAACCATCTTTTTCTATTGTCTTTATTTGAGTGACACAACACGGACCCACTTCGATGACCGTACCGGATTTTGAATATCCGGCATCATCAAAAAAGAGAGTCATACCAAGTTTTTTTCCAATTATTCCGCGCATTTGCTTTCCGATTGATTCTATTGTTCGTTTAAACGGGTCTAAATTTCGTAATTAATCAGACTTTGATTTCAACATCTACTCCAGCCGGCAGTTCGAGCTTCATCAAAGCGTCGACTGTTTTTGGGGAAGAATTCAGAATATCGACCAGACGTTTATGAACTCGAGTCTCAAATTGCTCACGAGACTTTTTATTGACATGCGGTGATCGATTTACCGTAAACACAGTCCTTCGCGTAGGCAGTGGTATCGGCCCGGAAATCATAGCACCTGTATTTTTTGCTGTCTTTATGATCTTTTCAGTTGATTTGTCGATCAACCGATGATCATATGCCTGTAATTTTATGCGAATTTTTTGACCCGCCATCTATTTACTCCACATAGTCTTTGTCATTACTTTTTAAGTTATTCAATAATTTTGGTTACAACACCGGCGCCGACCGTACGACCGCCTTCGCGAACCGCAAACCGAAGCCCTTCTTCCATGGCGATCTCGGTGATCAACTGAGCCGTCACCTTGACATTATCTCCCGGCATCACCATCTCTGTGCCTTCCGGCAACGTTATCTGGCCCGTCACATCCGTCGTGCGAAAATAAAACTGCGGACGATATCCATTGAAAAACGGCGTGTGGCGTCCACCTTCGTCTTTACTTAATACATAAATCTCTGCCAAAAATTGGGTGTGAGGCGTAATCGAACCCGGCTTTGCAACGACCATACCGCGATCCAGCTCATCCTTGTTAACACCACGAAGCAGCAATCCCGCATTATCACCGGCCTGTCCTTCATCCAGCATCTTGCGGAACATCTCTATTCCGGTACAGACCGTCTTGCGATGCGCTCCCAGACCAATCACCTCGACTTCATCATTCACATGAATCACACCGCGCTCGATTCGGCCGGTACCTACAGTACCGCGACCGGTAATCGAAAAAACATCCTCAACCGGCATCAAAAACGGCTTGTCCTTGTCACGCGACGGGGTCGGTACGTAATCATCAATCGCATCCAACAGCGCTTTCACCGGCCCCCATTCTTCACCTGTAAAATCACCGGATATACCTTTTTCCATCGCCTTTAAGGCAGAACCCTTGACGATCGGAATCTCATCACCCGGAAACTCATAGTTCGAAAGAAGTTCGCGAACCTCCAGCTCAACCAGCTCAAGCAACTCGGGATCATCTACCTGATCCGTCTTGTTCATAAACACCACAATCGATGGCACGTTCACCTGACGGGCCAGCAAAATGTGCTCGCGCGTCTGCGGCATCGGTCCGTCGGCAGCAGATACCACCAGCACGGCGCCGTCCATCTGCGCCGCTCCCGTAATCATGTTCTTGATATAGTCTGCGTGTCCCGGACAGTCAACGTGAGCATAGTGACGCTTTTCTGTCTCATATTCCACGTGAGCGGTGTTGATCGTAATACCACGACTCTTTTCTTCAGGCGCATTGTCAATCTCATCATACTTTTTAATATCCGCCTGACCCATGTTCGCCAAATACATCGTCATCGCAGCGGTCAAGGTCGTCTTGCCGTGATCAACGTGACCGATCGTCCCTATATTCACATGCGGCTTGGTTCGTTCAAATTTTTCTTTAGCCATTGCTATCTCCTTTATTTATTGAGCAACGTCCATTCTTTACAAAATTCTATGCGGTGATGCCCATCTGCTCCAAAAGTTTTTTAAAGATTTCACCGCTAACGGTATTATAGTTTGAAAACTGCATCGTAAATACTGCCCGGCCCTGCGACATATTTCTCAGTGCAGTGGCATATCCAAACATTTCTGAAAGCGGCGCTTTGGCATCAATCACGGTGCTGTCACCGCGTTTACCGTGACCTTGTATTTTAGCACGCCTGGACGCCAAATCACTCAAAATCGTACCGAAATATTCTTCCGGGGTGATTACTTCGAGCTTCATCATCGGCTCCATCAATACAGAATCCCCCTCTCGCAGGGCTGTTTGCAGCGCCTGCGCTCCGGCAATTTTAAAAGCGAGCTCACTGGAGTCACTTTCGTCAAAGTCCGCGTCGATCAGCTTGACTTTAATTCCGATAACCGGATATCCTGCTATACTGCCTCCGGACATGGATTCTCTGATACCATCAGCAACAGGTTTTACAAATACATCTGGGATCTTGCCTTCAGGCAGCTGGTTTTCAAATTCAAAATATTTACCCTCAGCCGGCAAAGGTTCAAATTGAAGCTTTACATGGGCATAATGGTGATCGCCGCTGATCTGCCGTTCAATGGTCATTTCACGTGTAATGGGCTGAGTAATGGTTTCGCGATAGGCGACCTGGGGTTTGCCCACATTGGCGTTCACTTTAAACTCTTCCCGCAGCCTGCGGACCAAAATCTCAATATGAAGCTCACCCATGCCGGATATGATCATTTGACCCGTTTCAGGATCAGTTTTAAACTGAAAGGTTGGATCTTCATCGGTCAGAGCGTTCAACGCTTCAATCATTTTTTCTTCATCAGCTTTACTCTTGGGCTCAATGGCGACAGAAATAACCGGGATCGGGAATTGTAAAGTCTCTAACAAGATCGGATGTTTCGGATCAGTCAGCGTATCACCGGTTTTGGTTTGCCGTAATCCCACGATGGCCGCGATATCGCCGGCAGCTATTTTCTTTACATCATGCTGTTTGTTGGATGACATGAGCAGAATACGTTGAAACCGCTCTTTTTTATTGGCGCCGACATTAATCGCGGTATTTCCCGCCTCAATTTCACCGGAATACACTCGAATATAAGTCAATTTTCCCACATACTGATCGATCTGCACCTTAAAGGCAAGGGCCGCAAAAGGCTCTTCACGACTGGAAACCCGTTTTTCTTCTTTCTTCGTATACGGATTCACACCCTCTATGCTGGGCACATCCGTAGGACAGGGCAAATAGTTCACTACGGCGTCGAGAAGCTGCTGCACACCGATATTACGCAGAGCAGCGCCGCAGAGGACAGGGACTATATCATTTTTCAATGTAGCTTTGCGGATACAGTTATTCAGTTCAGCGGTACCAACCGTTTCTGCGTTTAAATACTTTTCCATCACTGCGTCATCGTATTCGACTACAGAATCCAACAGTTGATTCCGATAAGACCGGGCTTTTTCAAGCAAATCATCAGGAATATCGACAGTTTCCCATTTGGCGCCCTTTGATTCCTTGTCGTACACCAGCATCTTCATATTAAGCAGATCAATGACAGCTCGAAAATCATCTCCGGCCCCGACAGGGAGTTCAATGGGCACCGGATTTACGGAAAACCGGTCTCTCATCATATCCAGCGCATTATAAAAATCAGCGCCAAGTCGGTCCATCTTGTTGATAAAAGCCAGTCTGGGAATATGATACTTGTCAGCCTGCAGCCAGACAGTCTCCGACTGAGGCTCAACACCGCCGACTGCACAAAAAACAGCAACAGCGCCATCCAAAACTCTCAAAGACCGTTCGACTTCTGCAGTAAAGTCCACGTGTCCGGGTGTATCAATGATATTGATCTGATGATCTTTCCATTCGCAGGATATAGCAGCCGAGGTAATCGTTATACCGCGTTCTTTTTCCTGCGTCATCCAGTCCATGGTAGCCATACCTTCGTCGACTTCGCCGATACGATGCACCTTTCCCGTATAGAACAGAAAACGCTCTGTCGTCGTTGTCTTACCGGCATCAATATGCGCCATAATACCGATATTGCGAAATTTTCCCAAAGGTTTCAACTTTGCCATAAAAAAAACCACCAGATTCAAGCTTGGGCTTTGCAAGCCTTTATTGTGAGATACACAGAAAGAGCGCTTCTCACAATAACTTTTCTTGAACCGGATGGTCCTGAAAAATTTATTGAAGCGCCTTTCCCTGCAACTACTTTCCAATCAAACGACACTTTTTGGAGTTGGACTGCAAGGTCGGCAGTCTTTTACCATTTAAAATGCGCAAAGGCTTTGTTTGCCTCTGCCATTCTATGAGTATCTTCCTTCTTTTTTACCGAAGCACCTTCATTATTAAAAGCAGAAATAAATTCCGACGCCAGCCGCTCAGCCATCGTTTTCTCGGAACGATTCCGGGCGAAATTAATCAACCAGCGAATAGCTAAAGCCTGGCGGCGATCTGAACGAACTTCAATCGGCACCTGATAGGTGGCGCCGCCGACACGACGGGATCTTACTTCGAGAATAGGCTTTACATTTTCAAGCGCCTTTTCAAAACTCTCGACACCTTCACCGCCGAGTTTTTCATTGCTTCTGTCAATTGCTTCGTAAAATATCTTTTCGGCAACACTGCGCTTGCCGTCCTCCAACAGTCCGTTAATGAACTTTGTAACCAGCACGCTGTTGTATTTTGGATCCGGCAAAACCTTGCGTTTTGTCGCTCTTTTTCTTCTAGGCATTCAATAGTCTCAGAGTTTAAGTTCTTTATTTCTTTAATTTCGTACCGTACTTTGAACGGCTCTGCATACGATCCTGCACGCCACTCGTATCCAACACACCGCGAACAATATGATAACGAACACCGGGAAGATCTTTTACACGCCCCCCCCGAATCATAACAATAGAGTGTTCCTGCAGATTGTGCCCCTCACCGGGGATATAAGCAGTAACTTCGAAACCATTTGTCAACCGCACACGAGCCACCTTGCGCAAAGCTGAATTTGGCTTTTTCGGTGTTGTTGTATAAACTCTGGTACACACTCCGCGTTTCTGCGGTGAACCCATCAACGCCGGCGAATTTCGCTTCGATACAACTTTTTTCCGGCCCTTGTTTATCAGTTGATTGAGTGTGGGCACAATTCCTCCATTTTTTTCAATAAAGCCTATTAATTTAACAAATAAGTTGATTTAATGCAAGTTTTTTTTTAACTATTTTATTCAACTTGTTCTTCAACCGCTTGCTCGGCTTTTTCAGCCTCAGAGCCATCTGATTCTTCAAAATCTGCTTCGGGCATAATATCAGGCCCGGTTACCCGAATATTCCTAAACTTGCGGACACCGGTTCCGGCAGGTATCATATTACCCATGATTACATTTTCCTTGAGACCATTTAAATTGTCAATCTTGGCCTCCACAGAAGCATCTGTAAGGACTCGCGTGGTCTCCTGGAAAGAAGCAGCTGACAGAAAGCTTTCAGTCGTCAACGACGCTTTAGTAATGCCCAACAATAACGGCTGAAAAGTTGCCGGTTGCGCAGGCCGGGAAACAGGCAAAATCTTTCCGGTTTCTTCAAGTTTTGACAGACTGTCTCTAAATTCGGAAGACTTTACCACATCACCTTTCATGAAATCAGAATCAGCGGCCTCTGTCACAACAACACAGTCACGGATTCTTTCATTCTCTTTCAGGAATTTGAGACGATCCACCTGGTCTCCGGGCAGATACAGGGTGTCACCCGGTTCTTCAATTTTAACCTTTTGCAGCATCTGTCGCACAATCACTTCAATATGCTTGTCATTGATGCGCACACCCTGCAGACGGTAAACTTCCTGGATTTCGTTCACGAGATATTCCTGAACCCGATTTGCACCCATAATAGAAAGAATATCATGCGGCGCCACAGATCCTTCGGATAATTTTTCACCGGCATGAACAAAGTCGCCATCATGCACAAGGATATGTTTCCCATAGGGAATCATGTATACTTTTTCCTCATGTCCATCTTCAGAGGAAATATGTATTTTACGCACACCGCGTTTCATTTCACCATAGCTTACGATACCGTCAATTTCAGTCACAACAGCCGGCTCCTTGGGTTTGCGCGCCTCAAAGAGTTCAGCAACTCTCGGCAAACCACCGGTAATATCGCGTGTCTTGGCAATTTCGCGGGGAATCTTGACAATGGCGTCACCGGCTTCCAACTTGCCTCCGTCATTGATTTGCAGAAAAGAGCCGACAGGCAGCACAAACGAGGTTTTTTTATTGCCGTTCTCATCCAATATTTCAACGGTCGGGTTCAAGTTTCGCACACGGGTTTCAATAATGACCCGCTGTTTCAGGCCGGTGGTTTCATCCAACTCTTCCCGATAGGTTGTATTTTCAATAATATCTATAAATTTCGCATATCCTGTATGTGTGGTGACAATACTGGCCGAATATGGATCCCATTCAAAGATCAGGTCGCCTTTTTTCACCTTTTGACCATCTTCCACCTTGACACTTGCGGCGTACGGAACGGTCAGGCGTTCGATAACCCGATTGTCGTCATCAAGTATCTTGATGCGTCCGTTTCGCCCTAATGTCACCACGTCGCCATTGGATTTTTTTACGCTTTTAAGGTTATCCCATTCCACCCCACCATCCTGTCGCGCGTGAGTCTGGGACTGTGCCGCGATACGTGATGCTGTACCGCCGATATGAAAGGTTCTCAGAGTAAGCTGAGTTCCGGGCTCGCCGATTGACTGAGCTGCCATAACGCCGACAGCCTCTCCATTGGTGACCAGTCGACCGGTCGCCATATTACGTCCATAACAAGCCGCGCACACGCCGCGGTCAGCTTCACATGTCAAGACCGAACGGATCATGACGTTTTCAACACCGGCATCTACAATCTTTTTGGCCAGCGCTTCGGAAATCATGTCACCGGATTCGCAGATAATATCGCTGGTTTCAGGATGAAAGACATCTTCAACAGCCACACGACCCACAATACGATCTTCCATGGATTCAATGACCTCTTCACCTTCCTTAAGATCGCCGACCCGCAGACCGAGAATAGTTCCGCAATCCCGTTCCGTGAATAACATCCTGAGCCACATCCACAAGCCGCCGGGTCAGATAACCCGCATCAGCTGTTTTCAACGCCGTATCCGCCAGACCCTTACGCGCACCGTGCGTAGAGATAAAATACTCGAGCACGGACAATCCCTCGCGAAAATTCGCGGTAATCGGATTTTCGATAATTTCACCGGCGGAACCCGTCATTTTCTTTTGCGGCTTTGCCATCAGTCCGCGCATACCCGCCAGCTGACCAATTCGCTCTTTCGAACCACGGGCCCGGAATCCGCCATCATAAAAATCGGATTAAAACCCTGGCGGTCCTGACGCAGACGGTCAAACATCTTTTCCGCCACATCACTTGTGGTATGAGTCCATATATCTATAATCTGGTTATATCGTTCACCATCGGTTATAATACCACGTTCGTAACGTTTTTGGATAACATCAACGCTCTTGAATGCGTTATCGAGCATTTGCTCTTTTTCATCAGGCACAATGACATCATAAACACCGACTGTTGCGCCGGAACGCATGGAATAAAAGAACCCGGTATGTTTGATATCATCAAGCATCTTGGCTGTACGAAAGTTGCCAATCAGTTCATACGCTTTGGCAATTAGCGCCTCGATGCCTTTTTTGGTCAGCAATTCATTGACAAATCCGAGCTCTTTGGGAAGAATATCGTTCAGAACAACGCGTCCCACGGTGGTATCGATCATTTGGCCGTCAATACGCACTTTAATCGGGGCATTGAGCTCCACACGCTCCTGATTCAATGCAATCAGCACTTCGTCACAGGAAGAAAACATCATGCCTTCGCCTTTGGTGTCGCTGCGCCGCTTGGTCAGATAATAAATTCCCAAAACAATGTCCTGACTGGGAATGGCCAACGGTCGGCCATTGGCAGGCGACAGCAAATTGTGACTGGACAGCATCAGAATACGGGTTTCGATCTGCGCATAGTAGGACAGAGGTACGTGTACCGCCATCTGATCGCCGTCAAAATCCGCGTTAAACGCCGCGCACACCAGCGGATGCAGCTGAATAGCTTTTCCTTCAATGAGCACGGGCTGAAATGCCTGGATACCCAGCCTATGCAGGGTGGGAGCGCGGTTCAGCATAATAGGATGATCTGTAATAATCTCCTCCAGAATATCCCACACTTCCGGTCCCCGGCGTTCCACCTGTTTTTTGGCGCTCTTGACAGTGCGCACCAACCCGCGTTCAACCATCTTGCGGATCACAAAGGGTTTGAATAGTTCAAGCGCCATCTCTTTGGGCAACCCGGCTTCGTGAACCCTCAACTCGGGTCCAACTACAATCACGGAACGGCCGGAATAATCGATACGTTTCCCGAGCAGGTTTTGTCGGAAGCGTCCCTGTTTGCCTTTGAGCATATCGGAGAGGCTCTTCAGCGCGCGATTGCCATCACTGCGCACAGCAGAAGTCTTGCGCCCGTTGTCAAACAGAGAATCGACGGCTTCCTGAAGCATTCTTTTTTCATTTCTGAGGATCACTTCAGGAGCTCGAATCTCCAGTAGTTTTTTCAAACGATTGTTTCGGATAATCACCCGGCGGTACAAATCGTTTAGATCAGATGTGGCAAAACGGCCGCCTTCCAGCGGCACCAACGGACGCAGTTCAGGCGGAATAACAGGCACCACAGTCATTACCATCCAGTCCGGACGGTTTTCCAACCGTTCATTGGCTCTTCGAAAAGCCTCCACCACCCGCAGACGCTTCAGAGCATCGGTGCGGCGCTGAATGGACGTTTCATTGGCCACGGCATAACGCAGTTCTTTGGCAAGCTCGTCCAGTTTTACTTTTTTCAGCATCTCCAGCACAGCTTTGCCGCCCATATCAGCATAAAACCTTTCCGCTTCGGGCAGTTCTTTTTCGCGTTCTTTAACCTGCGCCTGAAGGTCCAGGTATTCTTCTTCAGTGATCAACGTGTTTTCTTCAAGATCCGTTGTTCCCGGATTGATCACCACATAATTTTCATAATATATAATGCGTTCGAGTTTTTTCATACTGATACCCAGAACATAACCGGACTTGGAAGGCAGGGATTTCCAGTACCATATATGAACAACCGGAACGGCAAGTGTAATATGTCCCATACGTTCGCGGCGCACACTTTTCCGCGTAACTTCGACGCCGCAACGGTCACAGACAATTCCTTTATATCGGATCCGTTTGTATTTACCGCAGTGACATTCCCAGTCCCGTACAGGGCCAAAGATTTTTTCGCAAAACAGCCCCTCTTTCTCTGGTTTAAACGACCGGTAATTGATCGTTTCCGGTTTTGTCACTTCGCCGCGGGAACGCTCCAGAATTTTATCCGGAGACGACAACCCGATAGAAATTGAAGTAAACTTTTTTATTGCCTGAGATTTTGATCCCATCAACGAATTCAAATTTTCACCTCCAAACTTACGAATGGTGAGCTTGGTATATTCTACCAAATCACTGTTAACTGTTTTTTTATTCATGGACGAGCTGAACATCCAGCCCCAATCCCTGAAGCTCCCGGATAAGCACATTAAAGGATTCCGGCAAACCCGGTTCAGGTAAATTTTCACCTTTTACGATAGCCTCGTAAGTTCGGGATCGTCCGCTCACATCATCACTTTTAACAGTCAGGATTTCCTGTAATGTATAAGCAGCGCCGTAGGCTTCGAGGGCCCAGACCTCCATTTCTCCAAATCGCTGTCCGCCAAACTGAGCTTTACCGCCCAGCGGTTGTTGCGTAATCAGAGAGTACGGGCCGATGGATCGGGCGTGTATCTTGTCCTCGACCAGATGTGACAGCTTGAGTATATAGATCATACCGACAGTAACACGATCCTCAAACGGCTCACCCGTCATACCGTCGTATAATTGTGATTTTCCGTCTTTGGGAAGCCCGGCTTTTTCCATCTCCTGGCTGATCTCTTTTAGATTGGCTCCGTCAAAAACGGGAGTCGCATAATTAATACCCAGCTTTTCAGCTGCCCATCCCAGGTTTGTCTCCAGAATCTGACCCAGATTCATCCGAGAGGGCACACCCAATGGATTTAGCACAATATCAACCGGCGTTCCATCCGGTAAAAACGGCATATCCTCAATCGGAACGATTTTGGATACAACCCCTTTATTTCCGTGACGTCCGGCCATCTTGTCACCCACCATTAATTTTCTTTTTTTGGCAACATAAACTTTGGCCAGCTGAGTGATACCCGGAGGCAGCTCATCACCTACGACTATTTTAAATTTTTGCAGTTCATATTCTTCTGAAATACTCTCAAGCTTGGCATTATAGCGATCAATGACCTGCTTGGCAAGTTCATTGACCTTCTCATCTTCGACCAGAGGCTGAGAATAGTCCACAGCGTCCAGATCAATCTTTTCCAGATTGGCTTTATTGATTTTAGTATTGGCGCGAATCACTGTCTTGCCGGAATGAACATCGCGTATGCCGACAGAAACCTGATCATCCAAAAGTTCAGCCAGTTTTTCATTACGCATCTGACGCGCTATGGAAATCGTGTTCTTTTTCCAGTTGTCAAGCGCATCGATCAGCTTCTTTTCTTCCTGCTTGGTTTCTGTATCTTTCTTCTTGCGGGAATACAGATGCGTATCAATGACCACGCCTTTTAATCCGGGAGACCCTTTCAGAGAAGCATCCTTGACATCTCCGGCTTTTTCACCGAAAATAGCTTTCAAAAGTTTTTCCTCGGGTGTGCAATCGGTACTTGCCTTTCGGCGTCACTTTTCCCACCAGAATATCGCCGGAACTGACTTCGGCGCCAATCCGGATAATACCATCTTCGTCCAGGTCCCGGGTGGCTTCCTCACTGACATTGGGAATTTCCTGGGTCAATTCCTCTTCGCCGCGCTTGGTGTCCCGAACCTGAAGTTCAAATTCTTCAATATGAATAGATGTATAAATATCATCGCGAACCACGCGTTCAGACAGAATAATCGCATCTTCAAAGTTATATCCCCGCCAGGGCATAAAAGCAACCAGCACGTTGCGCCCGAGCGCCAGTTCTCCGTGATCTGTGGAATGGCCGTCTGCAATGACATCACCTTCCTGAACCACATCACCTTCTTTGACCACAGGTCGCTGATTAATGCAGGTATCCTGGTTGGTTCGCTTGAATTTTGTCAAATAGTAAATACGTTTATCGGATTCATCAAAATCCAGCAACTGATCCATGACTTCTTTTTTGGTTTTTGCTGATTTCTTACGCACCACAATCTTTTGTGCATCCACTTTTTCCACCACGCCGTCCACCTCACTGAGAATAGTGGCGCGGGAATCAGAAGCAACCTTCTTTTCCATGCCGGTTCCGACCATCGGAGCCTCGGGGACAAGCAAAGGCACCGCCTGTCGTTGCATATTGGAGCCCATGAGCGCCCGGTTGGCATCATCGTGTTCCAGAAACGGAATCAGCGCGGCTGCAGCGGACACAATCTGATTGGGCGACACATCCATATAGCTGACTTTATCCGGATCAGTTACAGGAAACTCGCCTCGGGATCGACAAGTCACTTTATCATTGACAAAACTGCCGTCATTGTTGAGTATCTCATTCGCCTGAGCAACGATTTCATTCTCTTCATCGTCAGCGCTGAGAAAGACAATATCCGTGATGGCTTTGCCGTCTTTGACCTTGCGGTACGGCGCCTCGATAAATCCGAATCCATTAATGCGTGCATACGTGGTCAACGAAGAAATCAGACCGATATTGGGTCCTTCCGGAGTTTCAATCGGACACAGACGTCCATAATGGGTATAGTGAACATCCCTGACTTCAAATCCGGCGCGTTCACGCGTTAATCCACCCGGTCCCAGCGCAGACAATCGGCGCTTATGGGTCATTTCAGCAAGCGGATTCGTCTGATCCATAAACTGTGATAACTGACTGGTTCCGAAAAAGGTGTTAATGACGGACAATATCGTGCGTGCATTGACCAGATCCTGTGGAGTCGGATTTTCGCTTTCACGCAAATTCATGCGTTCTTTAATGGTCCGCGCCATTCTGGAAAGGCCAACCATCATCTGGGCGGAGAGCTGTTCACCAACGGTGCGGACCCGTCTGTTGCCCAAATGATCAATATCATCTGCGGCCTGTTTACCGTGCCGCAGACGGATCAAATACTTTAAAATTCCAATCAAGTCATCCTTGGTCAACGCCAGATTTTCGACATCGACTTTAACACCCAGCTTTTTATTCAACCGATGTCTTCCGACTTTGCCGAGTTCATAGCGCTTGGGGTTAAAAAACAAACGTTCGATCAGCTGCTTGGCGGTATCCGAATCGGGCGGCTCACCGGAGCGCAACTGCCGATAAATCAAATCCAGCGCTTCTTCCATGCTGTGGGTGGGGTCACGTTTCAGGGTGCTGGAAATAATTTCATGTCCCAGCTCACGTTCACTTTTCAATATCTCGAGCTTTTTAAGGCCCAGGCTCAGAATAATTTCAACCTTTTCAGGGGTTATTTCTGTATATTTATCAACAATGACCTCACCCGTGCTCATATCAATGAGATCATCGACAACTTTCTCTCCGATCGCTTTTTCAAGGCTGCTCTTGGTGGTCTTGATTTCGCGAATTAATTCAAATGCTTCCAAAATCTGCCGATCAGTTGAAAAACCGATAGCGCGTAAAAGTGTTGAAGCTAAAAACTTTTTCCTGCGGTCGATATAAACGTTTAAAAGATCGTAAATATCAGTGCTGAACTCAATCCAGGAACCTCTCAGCGGGATCACTCGCGCGGAATAAAGCTTGGTTCCGTTGGGATGCACCATTTCGTCAAAAAACACACCGGGAGACCGATGCAGCTGACTGACAATGATACGCTCCGCTCCATTGATAATAAATGTTCCCCGATTGGTCATAAACGGAAGATTGCCGAGATAGACCACTTGTTCGATCGAATTGGCAAGAGGGTCATCACCTTCATATTCATCTTTTATGGAGAGACGAAGTTTGGCTTTTAGTGCCGCGGAATAAGTCGTACCACGCTCCTGACACTCATCAACAGAGTATTTTGGCGTATCGACATTGTACTCCAAAAACTCGAGCTCAAAATTATCTCTGCTGTCCGTAATGGGAAAAACGCTTTCAAAAACAGCCTGCAGTCCTTTATGTACGCGTTTGTCGGGGTCTACACCCTGTTGAACAAACTCTTCAAACGACTTTAACTGAATATCCAAAAGATCGGGAAGTTCAGCCGCTGCAGTAATTTTTGAAAAAGATTTTCTCTCTTTTTTCTTTGTTATCGCCAAAGAGATCACTCCCTTTTAGAATTAGTAAACACTCAAAAACCGGGCTGAAAGCAATTATTCAGCCCGGCTTTTACAGTTTTCTTCAAAGTCGATATGTATTACTTGATTTCAATCTCAGCGCCAGCTTCTTCGAGCTTGGTCTTGATCTCCTCAGCTTCTTCTTTGGTCACGCCTTTTTTAACATCATTAGGGGCGCCATCGACAAGCTCTTTGGCTTCTTTCAGACCCAAGTTTGTGATACTGCGGACTTCTTTGATCACCTGAATCTTTTTGGCGCCGGCTGATTTCAAGACAACATCAAATTCAGTTTGTTCTTCAACAGCAGCTTCACCGCCGCCGGCCGCAGCGCCAGGCATTGCGCCGGCCATCACAGGAGCAGCAGCAGTTACACCGAATCTGTCCTCAAGCGCCTTGACAAGCCGCGAAAGCTGCAGAACGCTCATTTCTTCGATGGACGTTAAGATCTCTTCAATCTTTGGATCATCGATATCGACTTTTTCTTCAACTTTGACATCTTTTTCTTCGGGCATTTCAACCTCCCGTTAATATGATAGTTATAAATCGTTTTCTTCTTTAGACCGTTTAACAGCATCGATTGTGCCGACTAATTGACGCAAGATGCCTTGCAATCCGCCAACAAACCCTGTCAGGGGTGAAGAGACCGCTGAGACGACCTGACTCAACAATACCTCGCGCGGAGGGATGTCTTTGATCTTGGTCGTTTCTTCGGCACTCAAAAGTTGTCCTTCAAGAACAGCTCCTTTGATAGCCGGCTTGCCTTTTTCTTCATGTTCTTTCAAAAAATCGGCTATTACACGAGCCGGAGCAGCCGGATCACCTTTGGCTACAGCTATAGCATTGGGGCCGGTCAGATAGGAATTAAAGCCCGTCAAACCCGCTTTTTCACAAGATCGCCGCGCCAATGTATTTTTTATGACCAAATAAGAGACATCGGCATTGTGAAACGCGCGTCTTAGCTCGGTAATCTCTTCAACAGTCAGCCCTGAATAGTCGGTCAAATAAATTCCTTGAGAAGACTCGAGAAGTTCGGCCAACTCTTCAACTTTTTGAATTTTTTCTGGTCGTGGCATAATTCATTCCCTAGAGAAATACAAGCTATGTTATGTTACATCGATAATCGAATTTTTATCAACCTTAATGCCGGGCCCCATTGTGCTTGCCAGGGTTATATTTTTGATATAAACCCCTTTCGTGGAAACCGGGCGCAAACGATTGATAACGTTTAAAAAAGCACGAATATTTTGAGTCAGACTTTCTTCAGAGAAAGAACGTTTCCCAATTGAGGTATGAACGATTCCGTATCGATCCACCCGAAAGTCAATTTTTCCAGCTTTGGCTTCTTCTACAGCCGATCCGACGTTTTGGGTCACAGTTCCGCTTTTCGGATTCGGCATTAAACCACGCGGACCAAGGACTTTGCCCAACTTTCCGACTTTGGGCATCATATCAGGAGTGGTGATAACCACATCAAAATCGAGCCAGCCGCCTTGTATTTTTTCAACAAGATCGTCAGCCCCAACATGATCAGCGCCGGCATCTTTGGCTTCCTGCTCCTTGTCCGTTGATGTCAACACCAATACCCGTATGGTTTTTCCGGTACCGGCAGGCAACACCACTGTACCGCGGATATTTTGATCGGCTTTACGCGGGTCTACTCCCAGACGCACATCAACTTCTACACTTTCATCAAAACCCGCATTGGCTGTCTCCTGGACTAGAGTGATCGCTTCTTTAAGGCTGTAAATTTTTTCACGATCAACCTTTTCCAGATTTTCTTTATATCTTCTGCTTCGCTTCATTATATCTCCATTAAGCCATTCTGCAGAATCATTTATCCTTCAACAATGACGCCCATGCTTCGGGCCGTACCTTCAATTTGACGCATCGCCATTTCCACTTCATTCGCATTCAGATCAGGCCGTTTAATTTCAGCAATTTCTTTGATTTGTGCTTTGGTGATTTTGCCGACTTTTTCACGATTCGGTTCACCAGAGCCTTTATCCAGACCTATTGCCTTTTTAATCAAAACAGCCGCAGGCGGCGTCTTTGTGATAAAACTAAAGGTATGATCCTGATATACCGTAATGATAACCGGTATGATCAGACCCTGCTGGTCTTGGGTTTTGGCGTTAAACGCTTTACAAAACTCCATAATGTTTACGCCATGCTGACCCAAAGCAGGGCCGACAGGAGGTGAAGGATTTGCACTTCCTGCAGGAATTTGCAGTTTGATGTTTCCAATTATTTTCTTTGCCATAATAAATCCTAAGATTCCAGTTCAACTTGCAGAAAATTCAGTTCGACCGGTGTGGATCTGCCAAAGATACTTACACTGACTCGAACTTTGCTTTCTCTTCATTGACTTCTTCAATACGGCCCGTGAAATCCGTAAAAGGTCCGTCAACGACTTTGATGGGAATTCCAATTTGGAATGGTATATTCGATCGATCCCGAGAGCCTTCGGTCTTGCCGATAATCCGCTCTGCTTCATCCTGCTTAAGAGGGACCGGCTCATCTTTTCTACCAACAAAATTTGTAACACCGGGGGTATTCAGCACAAGATGACGTGTTTGTTTGTCAAAGTGCATGCGTATTAACATATAACCAGGGAACATGATCTTGTTTCGAACCCGTTTTTTGCCATTCTTCATCTCTGTAATCTGTTCAGACGGTATAAGAATCTTTTCAATCTTTTCTTCGATACCGGCATCGACAGCTTCTTTTTCGATAAAGGTCTTTACCTTATTTTCATGCCCGGAGAGCACATGAATGGCATACCATTTTGCTTCGAGTTTATTTTCTTCGAGTTCAGTCACAGGTAAATTCAAATCTCCCTTTCGGTTCACATTAATACAGCAGGTTCATTACCCACGTCAGTACATGGTCTACGATAAATACGAAAAGAGAAAGAAAAAGAGAAAGCATAATCACAATAATCGTCTGTCCCTTTAGCTCTTCCCGCGTAGGCCAGCTCACTTTGGACATCTCTTGCTTTACATCCCGCAAAAATTTGCCGATCTTTTGAATCATAATGTACCATTCCGTGTGGATAGTTCTATCTTGATCTGTTGGATTCTAAAAAAAGCAGGCCTGGAGGGACTCGAACCCCCAACCCCTGGATTTGGAGTCCAGTGCACTAGCCAAATTGTGCTACAGGCCTACATAACATCCTAGCGCGTTTCCTTATGGATTGTGCGCTTGTTACACCATTTACAATACTTTTTTTGCTCGATTCGCCCGGAATGCTTGCGTTTGTTTTTATCGCCAGAGTAATTTCTTCTCTTGCACTCGGTGCATTCCAGGATCACAAGGTCTCTCATAAAGTACTCGTCTATTTAAACGTGAATAAATCCTACTCTATAATTTTGGTTACAACACCGGCGCCGACCGTACGACCGCCTTCGCGAACCGCAAACCGAAGCCCTTCTTCCATGGCGATCTCGGTGATCAACTGAGCCGTCACCTTGACATTATCTCCCGGCATCACCATCTCTGTGCCTTCCGGCAACGTTATCTGGCCCGTCACATCCGTCGTGCGAAAATAAAACTGCGGACGATATCCATTGAAAAACGGCGTGTGGCGTCCACCTTCGTCTTTACTTAATACATAAATCTCTGCCAAAAATTGGGTGTGAGGCGTAATCGAACCCGGCTTTGCAACGACCATACCGCGATCCAGTCGCATCCTTGTTAACACCACGAAGCAGCAATCCCGCATTATCACCGGCCTGTCCTTCATCCAGCATCTTGCGGAACATCTCTATTCCGGTACAGACCGTCTTGCGGATGTCGCTCCCAGACCAATCACCTCGACTTCATCATTCACATGAATCACACCGCGCTCGATTCGGCCGGTACCTACAGTACCGCGACCGGTAATCGAAAAAACATCCTCAACCGGCATCAAAAACGGCTTGTCCTTGTCACGCGACGGGGTCGGTACGTAATCATCAATCGCATCCAGCAGCCTCTTCACCGGCCCCCATTCTTCACCCGTAAAATCACCGGATATACCTTTCTCCATCGCCTTTAAGGCAGAACCCTTGACGATCGGAATCTCATCACCCGGAAACTCATAGTTCGGAAAGAAGTTCGCGAACCTCCAGCTCAACCAGCTCAACAAGCTCGGGATCATCTACCTGATCCGTCTTGTTCATAAACACCACGATCGATGGCACGTTCACCTGACGGGCCAGCAAAATGTGCTCGCGCGTCTGCGGCATCGGTCCGTCGGCAGCAGATACCACCAGCATCGGCGCCGTCCATCTGCGCCGCTCCCGGTAATCATGTTCTTGATATAGTCTGCGTGTCCCGGACAGTCAACGTGAGCATAGTGACGCTTTTCTGTCTCATATTCCACGTGAGCGGTGTTGATCGTAATACCACGACTCTTTCTCTTCAGGCGCATTGTCAATCTCATCATACTTTTTAATATCCGCCTGACCCATGTTCGGCCAAATACATCGTCATCGCAGCGGTCAAGGTCGTCTTGCCGTGATCAACGTGACCGATCGTCCCGATATTCACATGCGGTTTGGTTCGTTCAAATTTTTCTTTAGCCATAATTCCTCCGAACTATTATAATGCTTTTAACGCACATTTGTTCAAATATTCAAAATCGCGAGCCCACGACCGGATTGAAACCGGTGACCTTATCCTTACCAAGGATACGCTCTACCGACTGAGCTACGTGGGCACCTTGCAGAGCGGGAGACGGGATTCGAACCCGCGACCAACAGCTTGGAAGGCTGTGGACTCATAGCCGGCTGAGTTACTCCCGCGAGCAGTCTCTACAGCACAGACTCATAGAGCACCTATGACAAAGAAAATATCGGCTCAACTTTTCCGACACACACTGAGACCGATATTCTTTCAATCTGTCGTGGGGAGGGGAGGATTCGAACCTCCGAAGGCTTCGCCGACAGATTTACAGTCTGTTCCCTTTGGCCGCTCGGGAACCTCCCCGCGATATTTGCGAGCCACCAGCAGGGATCGAACCCGCGACAGCCTCATTACAAGTGAGGTGCTCTACCAGCTGAGCTATGGTGGCCAGCTGCTTTCTCTAAAAATATTTACTATACGAGAAAGCCCATTAGTTTAACGATTTATTATCTAAAAATCAAGATATTTTTTGAAAATTTCATAAATTTTTTATCCTATAGCGTGTTCCCTGCTTGCTATCCCGGATTTCCACGCCGTTTTCCTGCAAGTTATCCCGAATCCAGTCCGCCAATTCCCAGTTTTTCTGTTCGCGCAGATCTTTTCTCAAATTCACCAACATATCAATAAACGGTGTCGCCTGCATCGAATTTTGCTCCGCTGAACTCAGAATTCCAAGAACATCTTCACCCAGACTATAGTAAGCCTGCTGAATAACTGACAAGGTCTCCCGAGACAGGTCATTCTGATCGAGCCATTTGTTGATCTCTTTTGAGAATTCGAACAGCATTCCAATCGCAGAAGGCGTGTTGAAATCATTATTCATTTCCGCTTCGAACGCCTGACGATGTTTTGAAACGCGATCGATGATATTTTGTTCCGCTTTACCCTGTTGAGCAGAATTAAGAGCCTCATTCAGAACGCGCATTGTATTCTGAAGCTTGCTTAATCCCTGCGCGGCAGCGTAAACAGCCTCTTGCGTAAAATCCACAGGACTGCGGTAATGAGTCTGAAGAATAAAGAAACGGATTTGGGTGCCGGAAAATTGTTCCAGGGCCTCGGACAGGGTCGTAAAATTTCCGAGCGATTTTGACATTTTATTGCCGTCCACCAGCACCATATTATTGTGCATCCAGTATCGGGCAAACGGTTTTTCCGTAGCCGCCTCTGCCTGAGCAATTTCGCATTCATGATGCGGGAACTGGTTATCGAGTCCGCCGCCGTGAATATCAAATGTTTCTCCCAGATATTTTGTCGACATCGTGGAACATTCCAGATGCCACCCCGGATAGCCCATCCCCCAGGGACTCTTCCATTGCATGATATGTTCCGGCTCGGCTTTTTTCCACAGAGCAAAATCCGCAGGATGTTTTTTTTCAGTGTTCACATCCAGACGGGCTCCGGCCTGCTGGTCATCGACTTTGCGGCCGGATAGCTTGCCGTATCCGGGCCATTTCGATATATCAAAATAAACCGACCCCTTTACGTTATAAGCATATCCCTTTTCGAGCAAAGTTTCCACCCATTCTATCTGTTCGGGGATGTGGCCGGCTGCATGCGGAGAAATATCCGGCCTGAGGACATTGAGAGCATCCATAGCATCAAAATAGGCGCGCGTATAGCGTTCCACCAGCTCCATAGGCTCCAGTTTTTCGCGTTTGGCGCCCTTTAGTATACGGTCCTCCCCGTCATCCAAGAGGTGGCCCACATCAGTAATATTCTGCACATAGCGGACCTTGTACCCGAGATAGCGAAAATAACGGACAACCACGTCAAATGAAATATAGCTCTTGGCATGACCGATATGCGGATAGTCGTAGACAGTCGGGCCGCAGACATATATATGCACGCGTCCTTTGATAATCGGCTCGAATTCCTGCAGTTCCCGTCCCAGGCTGTTAAATATTTTTAATGACATGATGATTCCTTTTCAATTAACGCGACTGCCATAGCGGCAACACCTTCTTCGCGTCCTGTAAATCCGAGTTTTTCTGTTGTCGTGGCCTTGACCGACACAAGATCAATCGATATGTTCAGCACATCAGATATCGTTTCACGCATTTTATCCACATAACTGAAAACCTTGGGCTGCTGCATAATCAGAGTGCTGTCGATATTTAGGATTCTGTACTTGCGTTCTTTCAAGAGTTCATCGACCTGCTGCAACAGACGCAGGCTGGAGATATTCGCATACCGGTTATCAGAATCCGGGAAATGCTGACCAATATCACCGAGAGCGGCAGCGCCGAGCAGCGCGTCGTTAACGGCATGTACCAACACATCCGCATCCGAATGTCCCTGCAGACCCCGATCATGCGGAACAGTCACACCGCCCAGGATCAGCGGGCGTCCCTTGATGAACCTGTGCACATCAAAGCCTTGTCCGATTCTCATTCTTGGCTCCGTTCTCTGAGCAGCCATTCGGCCACCTTTAGATCTTCAGGTGATGTTATTTTAATATTTGTCCAGATGCCCGGCACCAGGGTCACCGGATATCCGGCCATTTCCGCCAGCGCCGCATCATCCGTACTGAATCGATCGGTGTCGAACGCAGACCGGTTGGCTGCTAAAATCACATCCTTGCGAAAAGTTTGCGGTGTCTGCACCAGGATCAAATCATCGCGTGGAATCGTTTCGACAATCCGGGTATCTTTAACCCGTTTTATCGTATCTTTGGACTGCACACCAACGACTGCAGCGCCGTCTCTGGCCGCGGTATAAATACTGTTTCGGATGATATCGCGCGTGATCAGGGGTCTTACACCGTCATGAATGATAACAATCTCTGTATCATCCGGTAAAGCCTGCAATCCGTTCCACACAGACAAGTGACGCTGACCGGCTCCCGCGACTGTTTGCATCAGTTTGCTGATTTTCCAATCGGACCTAAAGATCGGGTCATAAACACTCACCCATTCCGGGGGCAGAACCACCAAAATATCATCAATATCATCACAGCTCTCAAACACCTGAAGCGTATGCTGCAGGATGGGTTTGCCTGCGATTTCGATAAACTGTTTGGGCGTTTTACACCGCATTCTTTGCCCGGAGCCTGCGGCTACAATAATTGCAGTCTTGTGCATAATCCTTCTGCTATTTGATCAGCATGGCGTCGCCATAACTGTAAAACTGATACTTTTCTTTGATCGCCTCTTTGTAGGCATTGAAAATCATCGAGGTGGACGCAAATGCAGATACAAGCATCAACAAAGTCGAGTCAGGCAAATGAAAATTGGTAATCAGCGCATCGATAATGTGGAAATCATACGGCGGATAAATAAATTTATCCGTCCACCCACTGGACGCCTTGGACCATCCTTCCGAAGTTACACTGGTTTCCAAGGTGCGCACCACACTGGTGCCCACTCCAAATACTTTTTTATTGTTGCGTTTGCTTTCATTCACCGCATCCACGGTTTCTTGGGGAATCTCATAATACTCTGAATCCATTTTATGACGCCCCAAATCTTCCACCACGACAGGCCGAAAACTGCCGAGTCCGAGATGCAGCACAACGGGCACTACCGTTACACCCTTTTTCTCCCAGTTTTTTCAAAAGTCCTTCGGTAAAGTGCAGTCCGGCAGTCGGAGCTGCAACCGCGCCCCGCCGTTTTGCATAAACAGTCTGATAGCGGTCTTTATCCATAGGCTCCGGTTCACGTTTGATATAAGGCGGCAGCGGCGATTTTCCAAGTTCATCCACCCGCTGATAAAAATTGTCAATATCATTAAAGCGCACCACTCGGCCGCCTGATACTGTATTATCAATCACATCGCAGGACAGCACATTGCCGATAGTCAAACGATTGCCCACCCGTACTTTGCGAGCCGGTTTGACCAAATACTTCCCAAAGACCTTGTGAATGTTCAAGTTCCCGAAGCAGAAAAACCTCAACCTTGGCGTCGGTTTTATCTTTGGTTCCCTCCAGACGTGCGGGAAACACTTGTGTTTCATTAACGACCAGAGTATCCCCGTTTTGCATATAATCGACCACATCTCTGAATTTTTTATGGTCTGTATTTCCGGTTTCACGGTCCAGCACCATCAGCCGGCACTCGTCTCGTTTTTTACTGGGATACTGTGCAATCAATTCTTCAGGCAATGTGTATTTAAAATCCGATAGTTTCATGGGGCGTAAACCTCCATTATGTATAGTGTATATAAAATTTCCAGCGCTTTAATTAAAAAGGTCGCGCTGGGACGATATTGTTTTCTCTTTATTAAAATGCTTGTAGGCGCGTTCTGTTGCGATTCGGCCGCGCGGAGTCCGATTGATAAAGCCCATCTGAATCAAAAAGGGCTCATACACCTCTTCGATGGTATCACCTTCTTCACCGATGGACATGGCCAATGTACTCAATCCCACCGGGCCGCCTGCAAACTTTTCAATCAGGGCCAAAAGTATACGTTTGTCCATATCATCCAGACCGTGGCTGTCCACTTCCAGCCTGGAAAGCGCATCCCGGGCCGACGGGAGATCAACTTGTTCTTTGCCGGCGATTTGTGCAAAGTCGCGAATTCGGCGCAGCAGCCGGTTTGCAATTCTCGGCGTGCCGCGCGATCGTCTGGCAATTTCCAGAGCTGCATCCGAATCAATACCGATTCCGAGAATCCTTGCGGAACGCTCAACAATCATCCGCAGGGAATCGGCTTTGTAAAAATCCAGACGAAAGGAAACGCCAAAACGTGCGCGCAGCGGAGACGTTACCAGTCCGGCTCGCGTAGTCGCGCCCACCAGCGTAAAGCGCGGAAGAGACAGCTGCACGGTGCGGGCATTGGCGCCCTTGTCAATTATGATATCCAGCGTAAAGTCCTCCATGGCCGGATACAGATATTCTTCGATCACCCGATTGAGACGATGAATCTCGTCGATAAACAACACATCACGCTCACCCAGATTGGTCAAGATTCCGGCCAGGTCAGCCGGCCGTTCCAGAGCCGGACCGGATGTGGTGCGAATTTCACTGCCCATCTCGCGGGCAATCACATTAGCCAGGGTTGTTTTTCCCAACCCCGGAGGACCGTGAAATATCACATGGTCCAGAGATTCCCGACGCTCAAGTGCAGCTTTGATAAAGACCGAAAGATTTGATTTTAGCTTTTCATGCCCGACAAACTCGCTCAAACGCGTCGGCCTCAAGGTCAAATCAAGATCGTTATCCCCTTGCATCGGGTTTGGGTCAATATAACGTTCGTCTGTCATCAGTTCGATTCCCCGCCAAGTGCAATACGTATCAATTCTTCAACACTGGCCAGGGAACCTTTTACACCCGCAGCGCGCATGATCGCTTTTTCCGCCTCCGAGCGTGTATACCCCAGAGACATCATTGCCCGAACACTCTGCTCTTCGGTTTCCGATTTCAGGTCCATTGTGGAATCCGGCGCCGGAGCGCGCTTCTGCACTTTATTCAAAGCACGGTCTTTCAAATCCAATATCAGCCGCTGTGCTGTTTTTTTACCCAGACCTTTAATTTTGACCAGACTGCTTTCATTTCCATCCGCAATATTCTGATAAATCTGCTGAACGTGACTTTTGGATAGAATTGTCAATGCCAGCTTTGGGCCTATGCCGGATACAGACAACAAGTCCAGAAATAACTGTCTTTCCTCAATCGTTGAAAAGCCGAACAGGTTCATCGCATCTTCACGTACATGCAAATACGTATGCAGTTGCGATTCATGACCCACCTCTCCCAATACCTGGTAAGTAGAGACAGGTATGGAAATTTCATAACCGATACCACCTGTTTCGAGGAGGGCAAACGTCGGTTGTTTTTCAATCAGCAAACCGCGAATAAAAGAGATCATAGGGCCTACAATTTAGAAAAAAGTTCATGCATCTCACGTCTTCGGGCATGACAAACGGCAATGGCCAAAGCATCTGATGCATCCAACGGTCGCACCGGCTCCTGAAAGCGCAAAAGCGACTGTATCATTCTCTGTACCTGCTCTTTGGATGCAGCGCCATTACCGGTCAAAGCCTGTTTTACAGCGCGGGCGGCATAAGTGAATACGGGTTTCTCATTATTCGCAGCGGCAAGTATCGCCGCTCCCCGGGCTTGACCCAACTTGAGAGCAGATTGTATATTTTGACCAAAGAACACATCTTCCAGAGCGATATCCCGAGGATTATATTCACGGATCAGTTCATCCAGGGAACCATAGATGATTTTTAATTTGTCTGCCAGATCTTTTTCATGCGGCGTGCGAATTGCACCGTACGTCACGCATTTTAACTTTTTTCGCTCTGTATCAATAACACCATATCCCGTAACCGCGCTCCCGGGATCAATACCCAGAACAATCATCTCAGGAGTTGTACTCCTCGATCACACTGTCATCAATATCAAAGTTGGCGTAAATATTTTGCATATCATCCTGGTCTTCCAAAGCATCCATCAGCTTTAAAACCTGTTCCGCTTCCTTGCCTTCCACAGCTACCGTATTCTGGGGTTCCATGATTATTTTGCTGTCTATATATTTTAACCCGTTTTCATCCAGCGCACTTTTAACATCCGAGAGATCACCGGGATCTGTTTTGACAATAAAATAATCCGGATCATTCTCAATATCCTCGGCCCCCGCGTCCAGAGCCATCATCATCAAATCATCTTCTGAAATAGAATCCGCGGGCACATTGATCACACCGAGCTTGGTAAACATCCATCCCACACTGCCGCTTTCACCCAGACTGCCGCCGTGTTTGGACAAAATATGACGAATTTCTGCAACGGTACGGTTCTTGTTGTCAGTCAGAGTTTGCATATACAATGCCACACCGCCCGGAGCATACCCTTCATATACCACCTCTTCATAACTGACACCGGGAAGCTCTCCGGTGCCTTTTTTAATCGCCTTTTCTATATTAGAAACCGGCATATTGGCAGCCTTGGCATCCTGAACGGCTGTTCTCAAACGAGGATTCGATTCCTCATCACCGCCGCCTTCCTTGGCAGCCACCGTGATCTCACGAATCAGCCGCGTAAAAACACGTCCTTTTTGTGCATCCTTGGCTGCTTTTTTTCTTTTAATGGTACTCCATTTTGAATGTCCTGACATGCAACCTCCTGTAAAAATAAAAACCCACACCTGCAGGTTCCGAGATGGGGTTTATTGCTAATCTATATTCTGCATCCGTGTACAATTTATCAAGAATAAAGCTTACAAGTCTGGAATATACTAAAAAAAAGGCTCAATTTCAACAAAAAAATTGAGCCCTTTATACGCCGCAGTATTCAAAATCCAACTATATACCTGTTGTATCCGCCTCTGCCTCGGTTGTCTCAAGCGGTTCTCCTTTCCAGACACGTTCCCGCACAACCCAGGCTTCGAGATAATCATTCTGTATGGCCTGCTCTCGCACCTGATCGGCTTTCATTCGAGACACAAAATCACCGATGCGGACCTTGTAATAAGGATCGTCAAAGGTGCGGTATACCCGATATTCAAAGGTGAGAATCGCTTCGCGCATGACGGCATGAGCCTCTTTTTCATCACGTGTGGCGATTAACTGAACACGGTACCCGGATACTTTTTGTGACTCGTTTAAAGCCTCAGCTGTAGACCGACCTTTTAACAGCTGCTCAATATTGACCGTCTCAAGATCCGGTGACTCTTTACGTCCCCAATCTTTTTCATAGTCATCAAGACTGGTCGGATCAAACGATTCATTCAGCTTTTTCTGCTGTTTTTTACTTTTCACATCTTGTCGTTGCTGAAGTTGCTGCAGGTTAGACGGACCCGCACAATAGAATAAAAGCATAGACAGAGCTGAACACACACACAACCGGAACATCATACAAATCTCCTGTACGTTGATATTTTACACCCTTAAATTAGAGAAAAAGAATATGAAAATCAACAGAGATTATTTTAAATCTTGACTTTTGTTAAAAAACAACGTATTATTTAAAGCATATAAACTTATTTTTTGGGAGAACGGGTTGTTACTAAAGCAAATCATTTTTTCAAGCCATCCAACGGAACGGTTTGCGCGCGCCTTGACCGCAACATCCAAAGGCCGTGGTTTGCTTGCCCCTCCCCATCTACGTTTGACCTCATATCGTTCCGGGGGCGGCACGGTCCCTGCGGTATGGATTCTCTATCCTCTTCTATCAGACGACCGACCGCTTGGTCGAATTCTATAACTTTCCTGCACGTAAAACTCTGAATGGTCTGATCGAGGTCTGTTAACTCGATAATCACGGAATAACATTATAAATTAATTTGGAGGGCATATGAGCACAAACGACAAAACAAAGAAACGCAAACATCCCCTTGTTGATGTGCAAGAGCCTAATCTTTGGAGAGAATATTTTCCATATTCAGAAATACCCAGAACTGTATTTGATAATAAAATAGTTGATGTAAAACCAGCCAAAGACATATGGATTACAGATACAACCTTCCGCGACGGCCAACAGGCGCGGCCCCCGTATTCAGCGGAGCAGGTATCAAAACTATTCGATCTGATGCATCGTCTATCCGGCCCGAACGGTATCATTCGTCAATCTGAATTTTTTATTTATTCCGATCAGGATCGGGAAATTCTGGAAGAGGTCCGCAACAAAGGATACCGCTATCCCGAGGTCACGGCATGGATTCGCGCCAATCCCAAAGATTTTGAACTGGCGCGCAAGGTCGGGATCAAGGAAATCGGCATTCTGACATCGATTTCTGATTACCATATCTTTTTAAAATTCCGTAAAACCCGGCGTCAGGTTCTTGAACAGTTCATGAACGTTGTCCAGTCCGCAGCCGACGCAGGACTGGAAACAGTACGCTGTCATTTCGAAGATGTGACCCGAGCTGATTACTGGGGTACGGTGGTTCCGTTTGCAGAGGAATTGATGCAGTTTTCCCAAAAAAGCGGACTCAATATCAAAATCCGCCTCTGCGACACCATGGGATACGGTGATCCGTTCCCCGGTGTGGCGCTGCCGCGCTCTATCCGTAAAATTGTCTATCATCTACAGCAGGAAGTGGGCATCCCCTCGGAAAAACTGGAATGGCACGGCCATAATGATTTCCACAAAGTCCATGCCAATTCACTCTGCGCCTGGCATTCCGGTGTTTCCGCGGTCAACGGCTCCCTGATGGGATTTGGTGAACGTACCGGTAACTCGCCGATTGAGGCCCTGGCGATTGAATACGCTTCGATTAAAGGCGATACAGCAGGGATGGATTTGCTGGCCATCAATGAAATTGCCGAGTACATGAGAGAGATCGGGACGCATATTCCCACCAATTTTCCGTTAGTC
The DNA here is from genome assembly GCA_034521575.1 of candidate division KSB1 bacterium. NCBI lineage: Bacteria > Pseudomonadati > Candidatus Zhuqueibacterota bacterium. Next base: position 89,063 of record JAXHMJ010000003.1, on the reverse strand, counting down.
GGCGAGCATTTCAACGTCACCAAAGCAGGTATTCATGCCGACGGTGTGATTAAAAATGAAGAGATCTATAACATTTTTGATACCGGAAAAATTCTCGGCCGCCCACTGGACGTCAACATCACAGACCGCTCCGGCATTGCCGGCGTGGGGTTCTGGGTGAACCAACAGCTGAAACAACACGGTCTGCCCCTAGTCGACAAACGCAATCCCCAGGTAGCCAAAATCTTTGAATGGGTCGAAGAACAGTACAGAAAAGGCAGAATCACTGCCATTTCTCCAGAAGAAATGATCGAACAATTTAAACGACATTTTCCGCAAGCCGATCAAAACAAGTCATGAGTGATTCCCCGCAACAACGAGGCAATACAGCAGAGGCCATAGACAAGCTGTTTGTCTATGGTTCTCTGAACAGCGACTATCATCTGCAGCTGCTCACCGGCCGGCATTTCGAAAGCGAACCGGCTGTGCTGCTCAACCATCGCCGCATACAGCCCGAAAAAAGTTTTCCGTTCGCCCTGCCCTGGCGCGGTTACACCATTAAAGGGCGGCTGCTTTACAATATTACGCCGGAAATCATCGAGATACTGGATGAATATGAAAATGAAGGTTCGTTGTACGAACGCCGTATCGGAACCGTCCGGGTGGATGATCATGAAATCCGCGCATTCATTTATATCGGAATTGTCAAGGCAATCAAACCCTATATGAAGCGAGGCTTTCAGGAACGTGATCGGGTAGAAGAATTTGTAGAAAAAAACGTTGATCGCTATTTAAAGAACAAAGCTGATTATCTGCTCAGTTATGACCGCGAATCCCTTTCCGTCAAAGTAACCCGGGAACTCTTGTCTGAAGAGGTGCACAGTCTGATTCGACAGTATTTTCATGATTACGGACTGCCCTGGTTTATCATCAAACATGAAATTGAAAAAGCAAGCATTCCGCGTCTGGACTGGCTGCGCCGGGAACCGGAAGCGCAGCCGTACGCGGACCGATACATGTCGCTTTCTGTGTTTTTTATGATTTTCAGTCGGCTGGAAGAACGCTTCCGCAACGATTATCGCTTTTACGTCAAGGTGACGGACGCGTATTTTTTACACACCATGTCCACGCTTATGGCGCTGAAGCTTATTATTGACAACCATCAGGCGATTCAGGCGGCCATAATGCAGCTCGGCATTGATCACTGGGAAACCAATATGGTGTATACAGACTATGCAGTGGGCGCCATCTTTATCACCGAGGAGCTTTACAGCCGGGAAAAAGGCGATCATATTCTGGAATGGATTCGCCAAAACCGGCATATCGGCCTCACTCCGCTGGGAGCAGAACTCGAATTCTCAAATCTGGGGCATCGAGCCATTGGCGCGTCCTCCGGCCAGGACTCGACGTTTGATGCCTTTTATTATTTCTACGACTTTGACTTGATGCGGCGCGGCTGGAAACTGGGCGCGCATGTGGATGATCATGGATTTTTGACATCAACACATACGCGCACACGCGGATTTCTGGAACTCGCATTTGGACGCTATAAACTGCTGGGCGACGTTTCCAAGCCGGCCACTCAGGACCCCTGGGTGCTTTCCCAGATCATTGATCTGGCGGTACGGTTTCTGGATATCCGGCCGCACAGTGTACATTTAACCTTCGGCGCCCCGGATACGGAGCATTTTAAACGAGTTGAAAAATTAGAATACTATTTATGCCTTTTGATTCTCGGCGGTGATTTGCGCGAGGATGCTCAGGGAAACTTGCGTGAAATGAGAATTTACCGCAATGAAATCATGTCCAGAGAAGGTAATATGCTTTTTTCACGCCTGAACAAACACCATAAAAACCCCGAAGAACGCAAATGGTCGTTTGTGGTGGAATATCAGTTTCCACGACTTTTTTACGAATACGACTATCAGCCGTTGATTATGGCGCTGAAAGGTTTTCAACAGGAACTCAATCCCTATCCTTTTCAGGGATGCCGGGAAATTGAGAATGATCCTGGAATACAATCGCTTCAGGAACAGTTAAAAATATGGGCTGCTTCCCCAACGCCGCTCAGCGATTCGGAGATTAATGAATTTGTTGCGGTCGTTGAAAAAGGGTTAACGGCAGAATCGGAAAAAGTCGACACCTCATACGAAAATTATGCCATGCGCATCATCGGAAGAATAGAAGAACGTCTGAACCGACGTAACAAACGGATCAAGAAATACCATGAATCCAAAAACTGAACTGATTGAAGAAATCAGCGCACATTTTGACGAAATGATCATCAAAATTTGCAATCAGCTGCAGAAACTCTCCCCGTCCCATTATGAAAACATCGACTTTGAACGCCACCAGGAGCGCGAGGAAGATTTTATTCACAAGGTCGAACATTATCTAAAAATCAATGAACCCGACGATTTGCTTTCCTATGTTCGATATCTGGCAGAAAAACGCTCCAATGAGGGCTATACGCTGGAAGAAGTTCAGCAGGCGTTTGACATCATTGAGAAAGAGCTTTGGCGGGTCATTACGGAAAGCAGCAGAGAACACAAAGATATGATCAATATGCTGCGGGTGTGCCGGGATTTATTTGCGAGGGTCCGCAACGAATTTGCACGAACCTACTTGAAAGAACAGCTAAAATTGCAAAAACGCATGAACGAACTCAAGGAACGTTTTTATATTTATCGGCACGACCGAAAAGACCGTTCAGAAAATAACGAACCTTAAAAAAAGAGGACTGATCATGAGCGATGAAATACTGGATCGGGCTGCACAGCATTTTCAAAATCTGGTTAAAGCACAGCTGGACCGGGTTGAACAGCTGAAACAGGCCAAAGACTGGATCGACTATAGCCAGGAAAAACCGATCACCGTTGGATTTTGTTGGGGAGACGGGATTGGTCCAAACATATCGCAGGACACCGAACGGGTATTGCAGCATCTTTTGGAGGATGAAATCAAAAGCGGGAAACTGGAATTCCGCACAATCGACGGGCTGACCATCGAAAACCGGGTCAAACATATGCAGGCCATTCCGGATGATGTGCTCGAGGAACTGCAAGCGCTGTCATGTGACTGAAAGCGCCGACGACGACTCCGGAAAAAGGCGGTCCCTACCCCAATATCGAAAGCGCCAATGTGGCGATGCGCCGGGAACTGGATCTGTTTGCCAATGTGCGGCCGGTCAAGGTACCGTCGCAGGGCATCGACTGGGTATTCTTTCGTGAAAATACAGAGGGCGCCTATGTGCTGGGCAGCCAGGGTCTTCAGGTGACGGAGGATCTGGCCATTGATTTCAAGGTGATTACCAAACAGGGCGCAGAGCGTATCATCCGTATGGCGTTCGATTACGCGAAAAAGAACAGCATCAACTCTGTAACTGTGGTCACCAAGGCCAATGTGGTGAAAACCACCGATGGTCTGTTTCTGGAAACGGCGGAACGCCTGGCCAAGGACTATCCGGACATCAACTGGGAAGGCTGGTATATCGATATCATGACCGCAAAACTGGTTGATCCCAAACGCCGGACTCAATTCAAAGTGATGGTGTTGCCCAATCTGTACGGAGACATTTTGACAGACGAAGCAGCGGAATTCCAGGGCGGCGTCGGCACCGCCGGCAGCGCCAATATCGGCAAACGCTACGCCATGTTTGAGGCCATCCACGGCTCGGCGCCGCGTATGATCAAAGAGGGACGCGGTCACTATGCAGATCCCTCCAGCCTGATTCGCGCCGCCACCATGATGCTCAATCACATCGGTTTCACAGAACGCGGCAAAAAACTGGAAATGGCGCTTGAAATTTGTCAGCAGTATGAAAAGAAATATCAGATCACCGGTCGGGATACCGGCGTGACCGGACGCGAATTCTGCGATTATATTCTCGATACGGTCAAGGACCCGAATCTTGAAAAACGCTACGAATCCTATACACGATAAAAGCATGATCCGTCCGGCCCAATCCCGGGCGGATATTAATTTGCTCTCGAAAGCTATGGGACGTTATGTTCATCAAAGAACAACGTATTCATCTCATGAGAATACCAAAGAAATGAAAAAGGCTTAATACCAGAATCAAGTTAACAGATAAATGTAATAAAATTTACCGTCTGAACCATTTGAAAAATGTCGTGACAATCTTCCCCATGCGACGCAACAGAGATCGTTTCGGCTGTTTTGCCGCCGGTTGTGGCTGCTTTTTTTGTTGAGAGTGAACATTGCGTGTAACCGGATTTTTCCCGGGCCGGCTAACGGAATCAGGTTGATTCGCTTTATCTTTTGAACGCGGTTGAGGTTTACTCTTTATCTTTTTTTCTGTGGATTTATCGTCCTGCGCCTCTTCGCGGGTCAGTGTTTCCACCGTCTCCATAAAACCGCCCATATGCTTGTCATCCAGCCTGACTGTATCTTTTTCTCCGTCCAAAGCGCCGCTGAACAAGGATTTTTTGAATCCCAGCAAATGGTAAATGCGGTTTTCAATGGAATCTCTGGAAATAAAATTGTAAATATAGGCATGCTGATTCTGTCCCAGACGATAAACCCGTGCAATTCGCTGCTCCAGTCGGGCCGGATTCCAGGGCAAATCCAGATTGATGGCAATGTTGGCACATTGCAGGTTCAACCCCAGGCCGCCGGCATCAGTGGACAAAAATATCTTTACGATTCGGCTCCTGATGATAGCGGCTGATGATATGCCTGCGCTGCCGGGGTGACAGTCCGCCGTGCAGATACACGTATTCGATACCGCGTTTTTCAAGTTCAAGGATCACCAACTCGAACATCTTTTTCCATTCGCTGAATATCACCACTTTGTTCTGCGGCGTTTCCAGGATTTCAGTTAGAAGAAACATCAGTTCATCGATTTTGACATCATTACGTACATCCTGATTGAGAATATACGTAGAATCCGCAACCATACGCATACAGGACAAGTTGATTAGCAAATATTCACGTTCTTTTTCCCGAAGAAATCCCTGATTGCGCCATTTAGTGACCAGACGGCACACAACTTCATAATAGTTATCATGATCGCTTTTCTGTTCATTCGTCATATCCACAAACAGGTTTTTATCAATGCGGCCGGGCAGCTGATCAATGATTTCAGTCTTGGTACGGCGAATAAGGATAGGTTTCAGGGTTTTGTTGATGGATTTTAGCTTTTTGTAACCGATAATCTTTCCAAAAGCATCCGTGGTTTGATGAGTGTCCAGGAACCGAAACAATGGACCCAGTTTGTACATATCGATAAATTCGACGATCGAATGCAGTTCCTGAAGCCGGTTTTCCAGGGGGGTGCCGGTCAGGACCAGGGCATAAGATGACTGGATCTGTTTGACCGCCTTGGCGGTTTTGGTTTGCCAGTTTTTGATGCGCTGCGCTTCATCGATGATCACCAGATCCGGTGACATGTGTTTGATCAACTCTTGATCATTGCGCGTGATGCCGTAACTGATGATTTTATAAAATTCAGGTTCTTGATACAGGGATTTGCGTTTGTGAACCAGCCCCTCGACCACCAAAGACGAACGCCCGGTAAATTTTTCGATTTCCTTTTGCCACTGATATTTCAATGATGTGGGGCAAACAATCAGTACCTGCCTGACATTTAAATAACGCGCAAACAGCTCCACAGCAGCCAACGCCTGAACGGTTTTGCCCAATCCCATTTCATCGGCGACGAGAACCCGGCCGGCAGTAAACGTTTTGATCACCGCTTCCTTTTGGTAAGGGTAGAGTTGGGTTCGGATCAAGTCATCGAACACCGGACTCTGAATACCTTGTGGGAACAGGGTTTGCGCCAGTTGCCGGCGTTGCCGTTGCTTTTGGTGTCCCTGTATGAATTCGTACACATCCGGGTAAACTCTAAAATCAGGATCAAGCGCTACAACTTTTTCTATAAGAGGCTCAAGTTCAGCCAGTTTTTCCGGTTTCACAAATCCCTTGCGGTCGATAACAGGTTTTAGAACCTCCTTTACAGCGCCGCCGTTTTCCCCACCGATTTTCAAGCGCAGACGCCGTTCATGCCCATAGTACAAACTCAGAGAGGAATAAGCTTGGGGATGCGTTTGATTAAAATAGGTCCAATTTTTTTTATTTTTCTGAAGCGTCAGAATCACATTTTCGATATGCTTGCAGGTGCCCAGACCGTTGGTTCTGAAATCCGGGCAGGAGCAAAAATGATGGCTGTGTTCATTGTCCCGAATACAGACCTTGTAGGTATTCCCGGATTCCGGATTAAACACCGTAAAATCGGAAAACACCGGATGGTCTCCCCTGTTCCTGATTTCGAATTCCTGATTTTCAGCAAACTGACGCCTTAGAGCCGTTTGCCATTCATCGACGTTTAAATCCGCGGGTTTGCGATAATAAGGGACTTTTGTAGAGCGGGGAATCTCTTGTTTATCAGCCATTGATCCATATCCGATTTTACAGGTGCAGTATTTATTACAAGTTTTAGTATAAAATTAATAAAACCAAATCTGGAATGCAAACTCTTTTTTACAAGCAATTAGGACAGCTAAACACACAGCAAACCCCAAGTATTCATCCCCCTGAGACGTCCAAGCTCGTCTGACAATGAAAAGAACATCATTCAACCAGTGGATTCGGGGTCTCCGGTCTGTATTCCGACAGCTTTTCCACATAGCCGGTGACCGTTTCAACATTATTTTGGATCAAAAATCTTTCCAGATCATGTCCATGCATCACCCGTACCCGGTGTTTTAGCTCTTTTTTGAACGCATCGGTATAGTAAAATTTGGTGTGTGCGCTGAACCGCGTTTCTTCAAGCGGTTTCAGAAAAATCAGCGCATCATAGGCATCGTATTGCGTCTGTCTGGGCAGGGCATCCGCGGAATGATTGCCGGTATACGCTGTCTCTCCGAAACCGTTCCCCTCAAACGGCACCGCCACCGGCTGATTGGCGTTTTGTTCAAAGGCCTGATCCCAGCGTCCATCGTCCAGCCGAATCCATTCATAGACCAGACGATCCATTCCTTCCATTGAAGCGTTTTCCATGTTCTTTTCTGCTTTGACGTTCAGGCTCATATTATGAAAGCGGATGGAAAAGGTTTGTCCCGGATGCCACTGGTGAAAAAAGGTACCGCTATTCCAGTAGATATCGCCGCCTGAATCCCGGATGCATTTGTAGGCATGCCGGGTATTGGTCATAAACAGACCGTTTAATCCGGATTCAAACCCGTTCATATGCCCCAAAATAGTTTTGTACATGAAATAATCACGTCCGATCAAGCTTTTCTGGAATGTGTTATAATCCTCACGGGTGTGCAGTCCCTCCCAGTAAATCGGCTGATTCACGCCCACAATGCGGATGTCCGCATCGGATTCATGGTTGATCTCCCACACCGCGCAGAACAGATCCAGATAGGTCTCGTACGGCCAACCGTAACGAAAATCCTCCTGAAACACCGGCGCCAGCAGCATGGTGTCCCTAACTTCTGAGTGCATAAACGAATCAATGTCTGCCTGGACATTGATGGGAATGACTTCAAGAAACAGCACGTCCACACTGTGCGGATATTGACGTAAATAATCGGTAATAAATTCAAACGGCTCCACCGCTGCATGCAGTCCATCATCCAAAATTAACAGATCATGCTGTATCAGCTGTTCCCTGACAAATTCGGCCGGCTGCTGTCCCTGACCCCGCAGCACCTGCAGATAATCCTCCACCTCGGCTGAATACCCGGACGATACCAGTATCATAACAACAGTAATACTGTAAAACACTGTTTTCATAGGATCACCAAACCTGATATTTTTTATATATTTTACTTTTGATTTTTAGGCCTTTGACTTTGCCACAGATTGTTTTACGCATCATACGGCCCAATGGTACAAAAAAATCCCCGACTGGTTTAAACCGCTCTTTGCGGGATCGTCGGTATTAAAAGCATGATGACCGGTTTTCGGTTGATTGATGTTTGACAATCCGGGTTTTGGCCAATTTGTCTCCGATTCGGGCATTTTCCTGTGAAAGCAATATGGAAATGATTCCAGCGATATTTAATGCCGGCAGACCGTCGATCATTCGTAACACATTTCTGATCAAGGATTTTACAATGCCCGGATGTCCACCATCTTATTTTTCTACCCGAATGCTTGTTATTAATTTTCCAACGGTAAATCCGCGGTATCCCTCTAATAGAATGAAATAATATTTTTACGGTTCACAGTTTTCATTCCTTGAATTAAAAGATCAGGTGTAATTAATTATTAACCGATCACATTGAGTTCATTTCAAAACTTGAGACCGACAAATATCAAAGGAAATTGATAATAATATTTATCACCAAAGCCCTGGTTCATGCGGTCATAAAAACTGTCGGGTTTGTTTATACTATAGAGACCGAAACCAAACGGCCAGGCGACATTGACGAACATGGGCACTTTTTTGATCTGGAAATTAAACTGATAGCCAAGCCGAAACTCATTCCAGAGATCGAAACCCCGATAGTAAGTATCCTCGTTTTTTTCATAAAAGGCATCATAACACGGCCATAATTCATACTCTATGTATAATTTTTTCCACACATACCTGCGGTATCCCAGGATCAAACCGGGTGAGTTGGTATTGCCTTCATCAAAATGAATGTTCATATAGGCAAGACCTACCTTTAGCTCATCGTGTGGTGTCAAAGCATATTCATACTTTATACCCCAGATACCTTTATCTGCCATTTGCAGCAATGGCGACAACGGACTCGTCTCTATTGAATGCCTGTAATTCGATTGTGACCATTTTTTTTCAGACTGCGAAAAAAGGCTTGAAGCGGTCAGACCTATCAGGCATAATAAGGTACAAAACATTCTCATCATGTTCGGGTCCTTTCTCATTCTTGTTCATGACTTGTTCATTTGTCGATTTACACCCGTACATCATTTTTGAACCACAATTTCAGCTAAACCGAAAAAAGCGCTTTTCCCCAGACTCAACTGACAAGGACAACCATACAGAGCCTGCGTGAGAGAAAATTCGCCGTAATATTTACCCGCTGGAAACCAGCGGCGCCTTTTTAATCCACTCATTTTATGACTCACATCGCCAATACCCCCAAACACAGCACAGCCAAAACGCCACCAGACCGGCATACGATACTCTGTTTGCAAAACAAGGATATTATTATCCCGATATCGTCCCTGATAATAGCCGCGCATGACGTTTCGTTCGCCAACTTGGCCGAGTAAGGAAAGCATATGAAACGGCGGATTGCCGGTCATGAAACTCGCATAGCCATTGATGGCGATTATATGGGATTGGAACGGTCGGAGATAGCTGCGAACATCAGCACTCAATCGGGTAAAATCATAATCGCTGCCAATCAGGCCGTCGAATCGCTGTACTGCAATTTTAAACAGCGTCCCTGCAGACGGATAAAAAACATTGTTCCGGGTATCCCGGGTCAGACTCACTCCCAAACCGGATGCCGTACCGGTTCCTCTGCCGACAATATCGCCGCTGCTTTGAAATTCGCCATCCGCGATGGTGAGTATCTTGTGATATTTTAAATTAGCTTTAAGACCCACATAGGTCTCGGCGGACAGTTTCCGCTGCATGTTGGCGCGGACCTGGAAAATCCGGGGCGTATAGTTCTCTTCATTATCTTCTTTTGTATCGTTACCGATTCAATCATTTTCAAACACCTTATTATTCAAGGATTTGTTTTAATATCTTTTCATATACAATAAAACATGACTTTCGTTCATCTGAAGTGATTGCACCTGTAATGTGTCCTTTTTTCTAAACATGAACAAGTCATTCTCTTATATGACAAAGCTTTTTACTGGCCTTTGTATACTCGGCTTTGACTTTTCACCATAGCCCACACGAATAACAAATTGAATCGGGTCATCCCATTCATACCCAAAGCTTCTGCTGTCAGCCCATCATGCCGTTTTTCAATATTATCTTTGGAAAAGCGCAACCATTGGCAAAGTTCCTTCTATTTGGCATCGTTGAACGTTTGTTGCTGAATAGCTTCCGGCAGATGATCAGCAATCCATTGCCCTTCCTGACTCTGCAATGGAAAATAATGTACATGCTTGCGATCCAAATCCATTAAAGGCATAACTGTATTATTTGCAAGCTCACGGGTTTCATAATTGCTGCGCGTGGTGGAGCGTTTTTTAATCAGGTTTAGATCATTATGCTGCATGCCTGATTTTTGCTTCAAGGTTATTTTAAACACATTCTGATCCTTCCTGCTGGTGGCAATCAGTTCGACCTCAGCATGCAGACCTGATGATCGGGCTGCCAGCCGAATGCTTTCTGCAAAGGCTGACAGGGAGAGAAAGGTTTCCCGGTTGTCCGGATCGACCTGGGGGAGCCATCGACTTTGATCCGATTGGACGATCAACTCGGAATCGGATATAATTTCCACAAGCCATGGTTGTGTATTATGACCACTGGGGGCCAAGGCCCCGTAGTTTAATATGTGCATCATTCGCCCCGGTACACCAAGTAATAAGCGTTCCCCACTTTCGAATTCCGCTAGTGATCTTCTGTGCACGCCGGCACAGGAAGTGATTATGGGTAAGCTGCTCAAGGCACCCGCAAACGTCAGTGATGATTTTAGAAATTCTCTTCTTTTCATAGTTCTTCTCAACTTGACAGAATATCTTGTTAATACTCATTCTATTGATTTAAACAGAGCGTTTTAACATCAATAGTTTTTATAAATAAAAAGGTAGTTTTTCTTGACCGAAGGTAACAATACAGTTGTCAATATACCAATCCCAACCAGGCCGTAAATCACCTGCAGCGGCGGCTGCGGCTGGTATCCGATCACCATGATTTCGACAGTCAGCCAGATCATAAGCGCAATGCCAATCAAAAGCGATGCATACCAGGCGAGGCGCCATCGTTTCAGCAGCCCGATAAAAACGACCAGCGGAAACAATCCAAGTACGGCAAAAAGCACAATGCCCGGGATTAAATAAGTGGTGAACGGCGAGCCCTGCAGCCATTCCAGCGGAATCTGCATGGATTTACCGCTCGGATCCAGAACAAGTCCGATTCCCCCGGCTAGTCCGCTTAATCCCTGAAACAGCATTAAAATCATGAGCAGATAGACGCTGACGGGTCGTGATGGTTTCGATGACATGGTTTTTTCCTCCTTTAATTGATGATAACCTGTTCAACCGGTCTGCGCAGAGAACAGGGCATGGGGTCGGCATAACCGATTCTCAGCAGCAGCAGCGGTTGTTCCCGAGTTAAATTCAAATGATTCTGCAGTTTTTTGCGCAGATGTTGTTCCTCGCACGGCATATTCAGATGCGCATGCCGGATATTCAAGCGGGTGGCGGTTAACGCAACACGTTCAAAGCTGCGGCCCAGATTGATCCAGGCGCGTTTGCTGTTATCCTCTGCAATGAACATCATCAATGCAGAGGAGCTTTTGATGGCCTTTTCGCATTTTTTCGCTTCACCCTCGGCAGACGCCATGTTTAGAAACAGCCTGCCGAGCCATTGAGGCACGGAAGGCGCGCCCATTGATGCTGAATTCAGACCGTCGCCTTGGCGCTGCGCCTCCGATTTTTTAAAGCGAATCCACGAGATCAGCTCATTGACAAACGCATTGTTGCTGAACTGGAGACGATTGCCCTCTTTGACAAATTCAACAAGCGGTTCAATTTCGACAGGGTCTTTGAAAATCCTGAACAGCACATCATCCTGAACAGATGCATTTCGCAGCGCCTCGAGATCCTTTTCCGGAATCGGGTTTCCGTCATAGGTTCGGCGGGCGGCCTGACGCTGCGGAATGGCCTCAAAAAGACGGTTATCGTCTGCACCACCATTTTTTGTGAATGCAACTTTTATTTCATCAGATTCCGGGTCCAAATCAACAGACGGTTCAAACCCGTAATGACGAGCCGCGATCACCATATTTTCCAAAGCACAGCCCAGACTGATGAACAAAGCGTGATCATCCGGATCCACGACCGGCAGACGTTTGCTGTAATCCGGGTGGATTGTAATGACATTTTCATCAATCGAAAACAGCCAGGGCTGCGTGTTGTGTCCCGAGGGCGCCATGATGGCATACCGGATTATATCTTTCATGACTGTTACGGCCCGTGATTTATTTTCAGATAACATATTGACCTCTGGTTTTTTTATTCATTAAAAGTGATGAACCGATTGAAGCTATGAGTTTATCCAATAAAATATGTTTATTCATGATAAACCTTTCTATTTTTAAAAAAACAAGCACAGCCCCCTTGACCAGGGGGCAAAAAGGGATTATTCTACATCTTTGTTTTGCAAAAAGACCAAGACCTCCCGGTTAAAACACTCGGCTGCAACCAAATTGGAGGGATCCATGCTGTTTTCCAGAACGACAAATCGGCTTTGGGGTATGTTTTCGGCTATCTGACGATTGCCTTTAACAAACCAGCCGCCGATTTTGGTTTTGATTGACCTGACCGCACTAAACGTGTCGCAAAGGATCAGCTTGTCCAGAGCATCCGGATAATCACATGCAAGCTGCTGCGCAATCACCCCGCCCATACTCACACCGACCACGGTCACGGTTTCAATCCCGAGATGATCAATCAATTCCACCATATCCCGGGCACAATCCTCTATGCTGAACGTCTCAACCTCTGATGATTGTCCATGACCGCGCACATCCGGTACAATCAAATAATATCCCTGGTCCGGAAACAGTTTGATTTGCGGCCCCCACATCTGTCCGTCCGCGCCCAATCTGTGTATCAACAGCATGGCACGATTGCACGGATTCCCATATGTTTGAAATGACAATCTGACCGAATTCGATGTTGTAAAAAACATAATGATTCCTCAATCTTTTTTCAAAAACAACTTTTCGATGAGATTGATCATATCCGAGCGCGACGCTGTGCCCTCCAGAATCTTGACCACCTGCCCTTGTTTGATAAACACCAGTGTGGGAATTTTCTGAACGCGGTATTGTGCGCATAATGGCCCGGATTCGTCTGCATTGATGAAAAACACTTTAAACCGAGCAGCATATTCGCGCTGCAGCTGTTTGAGCAGCTCACTCATCATAAAAGATGACGCGCTCCAGTCTGTGAAAAACTCGACGATAATATTTTGTTTTTTCTGTATAGCTTGATTCAACTTCATCGTGTAGGATCCGCCTCTCCGAATTCAGTTCCGTTCAAAACGCCGCGGCACATCATATTCAAAGGTGTCGACAAAAAAATGTGCATAGGTGTATTTTCCCTCATCCAACAGCCAGCTTGCCTTGATTTCCGTCGGCACCAGCACACCGTCCACCTCGCGGTATTCACTGACCTCTCCGACCCAGTCTTTCAGCGTGTTCTCGTCCATATAACGTTCGGTTTCCAGTCGGGTGATTTGTCCCTGTTCATTAACATGCACGATATAGTACACCGACTGACCGTTCCAGGTGAACGTGATCCTGGCGGTTTGATCATCAATGGCGGACCACTGTTTATGCTCATCCGGCAGCAGGTTGGTGGGCATCCACACGCTCTCGCCCAGCCAGCGCAGCAGTTCGGCCTGGTCGATGGTTTCGCCACTGCTGTTGACAATGCGCAAAAGTCCGAACAAATACACCGAAAGATTTCCGGTATTATTCACATACGAGTCATGCGCCCGGAACAGTCTGGTTTTGCCGATCCAGACAAATCCCGGCGGTTGAGCAGTAAAGTACTGTTCGCCTTTGATATCCATGGCCGGTTTGCCCATTCCGGTTTGAAACGTGCCGCTGTGCTGCAGACGCAGATAACTCAGGTAAGGCTGTCCGTCGGGCAGTGCATATTTAAAATAGCGCTGCACCGGCTGCGGCAGACTGTCCAGTTGCTCATAAGAAAAGCGGGCGCCGCTGACCGGATTTGCATTTGAAAAAAACCGGCCGACCTGCTTGTTTGAACTGCAATTCAATAGTCCCATCATGATGACACCCAATAGTATTTTTTTCATTTTTAGTGTTCCTTTAATTGTTGTAAATATTGATCATAATCCGACTCCATACGTGACCAGGAGATCCCGGTTGTCTTAAATTTTTTGATAAATTGCTCACGGCTCACGGTAAAAAGTTGATTCAGTTTGTCAATCCCATAGGTTTCTGTGGCAAAACGAACCCACATTCCGGCATTCGGATAGTAGATGCGTTCGGCATCCACGGTTTCCTGCAGCAACTGTGTGGGTGTCAGCAGAAAGTCAGGATGCTGCTCGTGAAATGCAGAAATATGATCCTCAATATCCCGCCGACCATAACTGCCGTCCAGCCATACCGCATAACCTTCGCTCATCAGCCGGGTTCCCGGATGACCCAGCGCCTGATGCGTGATCACATGCACCAGCTCATGCGCACCCACATAGGGACACTCGATACCATACTGGTCCGTATACGCAGCATTATCATGAAGAAACGTGTAATAAATCGTCAAGTGGCGCGGCTGCGCCAGTCCGCCGCCGGAGGTGCCGATGGCCTCCTGCGCCTGATCCTTATTGTACAAATAGATCAACACCGGATCTTTGAATGAACGCTGAATGCTGTCCTGAATAGCCTGATAATAGAATAACTGATTTTCCAGAATCGTATTGATCTGCTGTTGGTTTGGCGAGGGTGCGTCACCGGCGCCCGCAGGTTTGGTATACAGCCTGATCGGTCCGTTTTCCGCCAACTGCCAGTTATCATCCAGGTCCGGCTCTGCGATAAATTCCGTACAGGAAAACAGCAGCAATATGCACGGTATCATTATTTGAACAGATTTCATCAATCAGGCCTCCTACAACTGATATTCCAGATAGATGCGGTGTAACTCATCCATACGGTGATGGATCAGTTCATCGATATAAAACAACGGGGTTCGATTGGCAAAACCCACGGTTCTCTCATGCCGGTAGCCCAGTTTCAATAGATCTCTATCCTCAATCCTGTAAACCAACGCACAATGAAACCGGGTCCTGTAGTAAAATCCGTGATATGGTGTAGATTCAATTTGATCATGTCTGCTGTTCCATCTCTTCAGGCTGCCCATATTTAAATACGGTAGATAAAAAAACGAATCAAAACCGGACTGCAAACTAAACCGTTCTGTGAGCAAAAGCCGGGGCAGTGTTCGAATACCGAAAAAGACATTGACATCCGATGTTTTCAGTTCAGCCTGACCGGGATAAATCAAATGCCTTTTTTGATATTCAATCCCGGCAAGCGGGGCAAAATCCACATCAAAGGCGTAAAACCGAAGGATATCCATCTGCATTTGATGTTCGAGCTGCAAGCAGGTGAATTTGCTGTCTGCGCTTTGCAGAATATAATTATGACCCAGACCGTCATCAGAAATCAAAGAAGAATGCGACAGGCTGAATAAAAAATGATGCTCACTGTTTTCGCCGGGAATGGAAACACGCATGCCTGCATGCAGCGGCTGACCCTTGAGCACCGGATAACCGGTTTTCATGATCATGGTATTTTTTTTCCGAGTCCTGGCCTCAAATACATCCAGGCCGGCAGAGACCCGGAATTGTATGCCGGAATTTGCAGAGACAGAACCAATCAATCCAATCAAAAATATGAAAATTGTGTATTTCATCTTGCCTTTGTATGATTTTAGTGCAAACGTTTCAGCTTAAAAAATGCCGGACGCACAGGATACGCCCGGCATCTAATACCTCCAGGGTCTAGAATGACCGGGATATACCAACTCCGATTGAAATATAGTTTAGATCCACATCTGTTGCGGCTGCGTCAATTTCAATCTCACTTGATAACGACCGATAACGCACACTGGGTGTGAGACTCCAATGGGTATTCAGGGGAACCAAAAGTCCGGCACCGACTTGCCAGCCGAAACCATGTTCAGAGTCGCCTATAAAATCCCGTTCCTGGTCTTCAACTTCGATGTGGTTAAAGACACCACCGGCCCGGACAAGGTAACTTGTTTGTGTATCACCGAGAGGATGAACGAATTGTATACCAAAGGTGTAGCCGGTCTCTTCAAAATCAATGTCTGAACCGGCAAATGACTGGTCTGCGTTAAAATGATTCCAGCCCCATCCCATATAGACTGCCATATGCGGCATAAAACGATACGCCGCAGTGCCTTCGAAACCGAGCCCAACATTGAGATCCGCGTCACCCAACTCTGTTGTCGCATAGTCGGCTCCGCCCCGGATATCAAAGCTCCAGCGGTCCTGCGCTTGCAATGTCATGAACGACAATAATAAAACTCCAACTGCTGCAATTCGTGCACATTTCATGATGTTTCCTTTCGTTTGTGTGTAAATAATAAAATACCGATGCCTGATCGTCACATCTGTACATTCTGAGGACCGGACCTCCATTCTGACCGGTCAAAATATGGCCGAAAACGGATCGATTCCGGCAATCAGAATTATGCAGTTGCCAGGATCAAAGATCATCGATCATCTTTGGTCTTCTAATAGACAAGGACCGTGCCACAAAAATATATAAACCCCTATATCCTTTGAATACAATTACTTGTAATTTTTTTAAACTATTTTGTGTTACAGAACTGTTGTCAAATTGCCAATATTTCGGCATCATGTCAATATATTGGCATTATTGAGGTCGCTGGATCCCCAGTTTTTTCATACGCGCCTCCAGCGTGGTGCGTTTGAGTCCGAGCAGCTGCGCCGCGCCGTTTGCGCCGCTGACGCGCCAGTTGGTGGCCTGGAGTGCTTTGAGAATATGTTCGCGCTCGTGTTCTTCCAGCGTAGAGATATAAGCCTGTTCTTCGCCTTTAGACGCCGGTATCCAGCTCCCCGGTTTGATGCGTTCCCCTTCACACAGAATTACAGCGCGTTCAATCACATTTTCGAGTTCCCGGATGTTTCCGGGCCAGTCATAGCTCATCAGCTGATCCATGACTTTTTGCGAGGTTTCCCGCACTTGTCTGCCTGTTTTGGCCGCGTATTTTTTAATGAAATGCCGTACCAAAAGCGGAATATCCTCTTTACGGTCGCGCAACGGCGGCACCCAAATCGGAAACACATTCAGCCGGTAATACAGGTCTTCTCTGAAATCGCCGCTGCGCACCGCGGCCTCAAGATCGCGGTTTGTAGCGGCAATCACGCGAACATCCGCCTGGATGGTCCGGGAACTGCCCAGCCGCTGGAATTCGCCTTCCTGCAGCACGCGCAGCAGCTTGGTTTGCAGATTCAAAGGCAGATCGCCGATCTCATCCAGGAAAATTGTGCCCTGGTGCGCAAGCTCGAACCGTCCGCTCTTTTTTCATAAGCGCCGGTGAACGCACCTTTTTCATGACCAAACAATTCGCTTTCGATCATCTCTGCAGGCAGGGCGGCGCAATTGACTGTAACCAATGCGCGATTGCTGCGGCTGCTGTTGTTGTGCAGCGCCCGCGCAACGAGTTCCTTGCCGGTCCCCGTTTCCCCCAGGATCAGCACCGTGCTGTCCGTATCCGCAACTTTTTCCACATGGCGCAGCACCTGATGAAACACCTCGCTGCGGGAAATAATCTCTTCAAAATTGCTGGTGGCCTTGATCTCCTGGCGCAGATACACGGTTTCTTCCTGCAGCCGGTCTTTGAGCTGGCGCAGGGTTTTTTCTTTTTCAATCAGCTCCTGCTCGGCGTTTTTCATATCGGTAATATCAGAGATAAATCCTTCAATCACCGTGCAATCGGATTCTTCACACGGCACCGGCGTGCCGCGCTCCCAGACCCAGCGTTCTGTTCCGTTTGACGTTTGAATGCGATAGGTGACTTTAAAGTGTTCACCGCTCTTGAGCCTGGCTCTTACGGCTCTTTTCACACGTACGCGGTCTTTGGGATGAACGAGTTCATTAAAGGCCACCACGCGGTTGCCGATCAGATCTTTTGCTTTGTATCCGGTCAGCGCTTCACAGCCCTGACTGACAAACTGCATGGTCCAGTTGTCGTCATTCAAACAGCGGTAAGCCATACCGGGCAGATTGCCCATCAGTGTAGACAGACGCCGTTCGCTCTCCCGCATCTGCTGCTGCATTTCATACTCGCGCGTCTTGTCTTCAACCAGACTCACCGTATATTCGGCGCCGTCCACCTCAATCAGATTCTGGGTGACTTTCATGCGCAGCCAGCTGCCATCCTGGCGCGGCTGCCATTTTTCAAAGACAACGCGTTTCTTGTCCTGCAGCTCCCGCCACCGTTCTTTCCAGGTGTGCTCGTTTTCCTGGGGATGCAGGTCATATATCTTTGTTCCCACAATGTCGTCATAGGCAAATCCGCTGTAATTCAGAGCCGCTTCGTTCAGATGTACAATTTCACCGTCAGATTTGATCCAGAAAACGGGTTCATTGGACTGTTTGATGGTGAAATAGGATAATCGCTGGATGTCTGGAATTTTATTCATAGTATCTTGTGACCATTAACGGAGAATTGACAGGGTGTTGTTATCATTCGCTATCTTTTAACTAAACATAATAAATTGATGGAACGCGGTCAAGGGATAATTTGCACTGCGCTTTATTCGCAGGTTACAAGCTTGCTGCAGCTCGGAACAAACACGAAACACAGTTTCACGGCCAATCCAAAGGGCTAAATCAATAAATCTCAAAATACCCCTTGAAATTCAAACAGAAAAGCCCTATGTTTCAAAAACGGAAAGCCAATTCCAAGGGGTAGTATGAAACGCTTACTGTTTATTATTTTGATTCCAGCCTGTTTATCTTTTGCTCAGGACATACCGGAAATGCGTTTGGTGGGGCAACCGATACGCATTGAAAACGAATTTGTCGGTGTTGACGATGTAAATGGACGCATATGCGCGGGTCTCAAGGTCATCTCGGACCTGGAAGGACTGCGTTATACATCCTATAACGGCGTTGTACGAGTGGACCATCAGCCGGGACAGGATTTGGTGTATCTCTCACCGGATGAACGCGTTCTTGAAATTTTTCATACCGGATTTAAACCCAGTCAAATTATATTACTTGAGGCGGGAATTCATCTTAAAAGTCGACAGGTTTGGCAAATCCAGATCACCGGTGAGCCGCAAAAGCATCCCGTTCCCGTCACAATCCTCACTGATCCGGAAAATGTCTCCCTGCGCATTGACGGCGGCGACCCGAGCACGGATATCCAGCATTTGTTGACGCCCGGCCAGCACCGCATTTCAGCATACCAAACCCGGATTCATGAGCAAGGATACGGTGGTATCTGTGGACCTCGAGCATGCTCTGGTTCGGATCAACCTGAACGCCCGCTCCGAATACGCCGTTGTCGATCTCTCGCTTACTCCCCAGGACGCCTCGATTGTTTTAAGGCACGAAAACGGCGAGACGTTTACAGCAACCGGCAGTCACACTTTTACTCAGCTGCCGCCCGGAACCTTTAAATACCGCATCACGCACAGCCATTATGAACCGCGAACCGGGAAATTTTCGGTTCCGGCCGGACAACGGATCAAAGGACGCATCAGTATGCTGCCTGTGGATGCAAAAAATGCAAAACTAAAATCAAAGAAATGGTACTGGTGGGCGCTAGGCGCCGCGGCAATCGGCGGCGGTACCTATTATTACATCAACCATGTCAGAAAAAACGAGTCATCCGCGGTCTTGCGGATTGATATGCCGGATCAGGTCGGTAATTAAAAATTCCAAACCGGTGGGATGATTATGCAGAATATGCAGAATTCCAAAATATACGCTAATATTGCAGCTATTTTAACGCTTCTTTTTGCTTTCAGTTGCGGTATTTTTCAACCGCAGGACCGGTCGGCGTATCTGCTGCTGCAAGTGCGGGAGACGGAACAGGAAGCGCTGGCCAAAACCATGACGTCCATTGACAGTCTGCAGTGCATGGTTCAGCGTAGCAACAAGATTGTTTACAACGAAAGTTTGACGCCCGAAAACGGCCGGTTTCAGAACGACATCAAACTGGAGCCGGGCAACGGCTATTCGGTGAGTCTGCTGGGACGGCATCAGAGCGTGACCGTCGGGCAGGCCTATACGGACAGTATTGATCTGAATAAAGGTGAAACGCGTACGGTCGTCCTGACCTGGAATGCGTTCACCGTCAAGCTTTTGCAGCCGGGAGCGGATAGTCTGCTGTTTCAGAATAAACCGGCACTGGCGTGGCAAAACTGTCCCGGAGCTGTCAGTTATGACCTGCAGATCGATGATCAACAGGATTTTTCGGCTCCGGAAATCAGCGAGTCTGCTCTGACCGCTGCTGAATTGACGCTCGAAACGCCATTGAGCGACGCAACCTGGCACTGGCGCGTGCGGCCGCGCGATGAACAGGACACTCCCGGACACTGGTCGGATGTCCGCACATTCCGCATCAACACGGGCGCACCGGACGCGCCCGTGTTAATAGCGCCTGCGGATCAATCGGTGCTCAGCGCCCTGCCGAAACTGCAGTGGAAGGACCAGCCGGATATTCAGGCCTGGCACGTGCGCGTCGATGATCAGCCGGGCTTTTCCTCTCCGGAAGCGCAGGACTTGACTCTCACCGAATCTATGTTTTTCCCGGATTCTCTATCAGATCGGTTGTACTATTGGCAGGTACGCGCCCGCTACACCGGACCCTGGGGCGGTTGGTCGGATATATGGCGCTTTACCCTGGATACCCGCGGTCCCGAGGCGCCGTCACTCACCCAACCTGCAGACGGCAGCGTGCTTGATACAGACACTCCCACCCTCAGCTGGCAGCAGGTGAGTGAAGCGCAGACCTACGAGGTGGTGATTGACACCAGTTCGGCGTTCACGGCACCGGTGGCTCGAGATACAGCCTTGAATGAAACCTTGTACACGCCGTCATCCCTGGACGATGCGTCCTATGTCTGGCGGGTGCGCGCCCGCGACGCTCAGGGACATTGGGGTGCTTGGTCGGAGACTTGGTCGTTTGTCGTTGATGCACGGGTACCGGAGGCACCGCAGTTGAGAAAGCCGCAGAATGATATAGTAATTACTGATTCATTGCCTATATTCACTTGGGGCCCAGTGGATGCAGTCTACTATCAAATACGCATTGATGACGACACCGACTTTGGCACGCCAGTAATTGCTGAAAGCGGCTTCGAACAACCGGCATACACGACTTCCACAGCCTTATCGGACAACCAATATTACTGGAGTGTACGCGGTAGGGATGCGCATGGTAACTGGGGCAATTGGTCGGATATATGGTCGTTCAGTATTGATACGAAGGGGCCGGATGCACCGCAGCCGGTGGCGCCTGCGAATGACATGGAATTGAGCAACAGTACACCTACATTACGTTGGTCAGCTGTGAGTGATGCTGAATACTATCATCTTCAGGTCTATGATGACATTGGTATTATAAATCCTGAGATTGATATTGATAATTTGTCAGATTCAGAATATACTATTTCACAATCTTTGGACGATAATAAATATTTTTGGCGGGTGAGAGGTAAAGATGCATATGGAAATTTCGGAAAGTGGTCAAAAGTATGGCAGTTTGAAATCGAAACCACAACAACCGGAACTGTCATAGACATCGACGGCAACACCTATAAAACCGTGAAAATCGGCGATCAGTGGTGGATGGCGGAAAATCTCAGGGTGACACATTATCGGAATGGGGATGATATACCGAACGTAACCATTGATATAGAATGGAGTAATTTATCATCCGGAGCTTACTGTGCTTATAATAATAATGAAAATAATGTAGGTAATTATGGCTATCTATATAATTGGTTTGCCTTATATGACAGTCAGAATATAGCCCCAGAAGGTTGGCATGTCCCGACCGATGAAGAATGGAAGCAGTTGGAAATGACGTTAGGGATGAGTAGAGTAGACGCAGATGATTATCAAGGACGTGGAACAAGTGAGGGTAAAAAACTTAAAGAGGGAGTATTTAATGCATTACTAGCAGGCTATCGTTTATATGATGGTGAATTTAGAAAAATGAAAGAAAATGCACTATTTTGGACCAGTACGGAAGATAATAATGAGAAAGCGTGGGATCGTGAGTTGTATGATAATGGATATACGAACGTGTGGCGTATGGACAAAGACAAAAATAACGGCAAGTCAGTAAGATGTGTTAAGGGTGAAGTAGGTACGCAAGCAAATATCCCCCCCAATGCTTCATTTTCCATCTCCCCAACCTCTGGCACAACCGAAACACCCTTCACCTTTGACGCCTCGGGCTGTTCCGATAATGATGATGTCGTCTCGGCCCTGCAGGTCCGCTGGGACTGGGAAAACGACGGCACCTGGGATACCGGCTATTCGACAACCAAAACCGCGACTCACACTTTTTCAAGCCCTGGCAGTAAAACCGTGAATTTGCAAGTTATGGACACCGGCGGATTGACCCATTCGACCACCCGGCAGATTTCGGTGACTGACAGCGTTTCTGAAACCAGTACCGTCATCGATATCGACGGCAACACCTATCAGACCGTCAAGATCGGCGATCAGTGGTGGATGGCGGAGAATCTCAGGGTGACGCATTATCGGAATGGGGATGCGATCGCTAATGTGACAATTGATTCAGAATGGCAGGCGTTATCATCCGGTGCCTATTGTGCCTATGATAATCTGGAAAGCAATGCGGATGTTTACGGGTATTTGTATAATTGGTATGCGGTTGATGATACACGAAATATTGCACCGGAGGGCTGGCATGTGCCGACTGATGAGGTGTGGAAAGAGTTGGAAATGGCGCTGGGGATGAGTGAATCTAATGCCTATAATACGGGATTTCGCGGCACAAATGAGGGCAGTAAGCTGGCAGGGAACGCGTTATTATGGCGAGATGGTGAGTTAGATAATGATCCTTTATTTGGAATTAGCGGTTTTTCTGCACTGCCTGGAGGATTTCGCGCCGGTACTGGCCCCTTTCACAACATAGGTAATTATACTTTTTTCTGGACTTTAACAGAATATGATACAGATAATGCTTTTTATCGCGAAATTTACTATAGTAATTCATTCATATCTCTAACTAGCACTGATAAACATTATGGATACTCTTTACGTTGTGTACAAGATTAAGGCAACTTGAAAAAAAGTTTTATCATTCTAAAAAAGTTTGTGATATGTTAAATAAATCAAAATAATTACAAGGAAACACATGAAAGAAATAGACATCCAAACAGCGATTCAAGGTCTTCAATCAAAAATACTAACCACTGACTCGGATTTCATTGAATATCATAATTCAGCATATGATTATAATTTTCCTTGGAGGATTGATTCATGTTTTTTACAACTTTTGGCATTACTCGAAATTTTAGAGCTGCCCGAAATGAGAAAAATGGCATTACAAGAATACCTTGAGATGAAAAAATTCGGAAAATGGTTTTTATTCCTTAGAATCTACTGATGATGGTTTATCACATTCATTAGCACTTGGAAGAATAATTTGTTATCTAAACGCCTTAAAAAATATTTTTATGATTGACAGTACGACAATTGTAAATAAGGATATACTCGAGATTATTAGGAACATTCATTATGTTATTACAGATACAAAAGTGTTTCATGGGAAGCCCAGATACGAGTCTGACGTACACCAAAGGATTGAATCAATTTTAAAATGTGTTTTTCCAGACTTGAAACACAAGCCAACTTTAACAAAACAAATCAAAAATTTTGAACCGGATACGGGCATACAATCAATTAATACGTTGATTGAATACAAATATTTATCTCGTAGTGAAAATGTGAGCAGAATTGCAGATGAAGTACTTGCGGATACGCGTGGATACACATCTCCTGAATGGAAACGTTTTATTTATGTTATCTATGAAACGAGTCGAATTCGACCAGAAAGTGAATGGAATTTATTTTTAAGACAATCAAAAATTCCAAAAAATACTTGTATTGTTGTATTAAGTGGTGAACCTGCTTGAGACTACTAGAAACATATAGATTTAATAAAAGTAATCCATGAGCTTTTCCTGGTTCCCAAATTCCATTTGGGAACCCATTGGGACGAAACTTTGTTTCGTGTTGCATATAAATTCCCTCGGTGATAAAGCAAATTCATAGAATTAAAGGATTACAAAACAGAATTCCAAAATCAAACAGTATACAAAAAAGTATTTCCAAGTATTATTAAAAGTCAAACCACATGACCCAAGAATTTTGGCATCATTCATATATCCCCAGTTCATTTATGGAACGAGTTAATATTGAACAATTGATATATGAAAACAATATTGATCATAATCATAGCAGTGAATCAACATACTTGCACTGTGTGATGTGCCAAAATGTCCAAAATCCGGGAATTTTATTAAACAACAGAGCTTATCTATGTCAATCGTGTATTGAAAAAATATCTGGAATATCCTATCCTGAAAAGTATGAATATCTACTTAAAAGCTACAAACAAAGATATCAAACATGGCGGGCAGAACAGGAGTTATTAATTGAAAAAATCAATAGACATGTGTCAAGAAAAAAATTGGAATGGATTCAGGGTCGGTGTGAATTCAAGTCCAATTCTCCATATACAGGTGTACCCACTCTATTCTGGATTGCAACTGCAATTTTTTTATTATTAAGCTTGTCAATTCCTTTAATTGGACTTGCTGGAACGGTTTTTTGCTTTATATCAGCAAAAAAAATATCTGATTTGGATTCAAATAGAATGATGATGTGGGAAATAAAACATCCAAAACCAGACATAATAAAATTTGATTTTTCCATGGAAATTCCCGAATGGGATACAGAGCATCCCGAGCCACAACAGCCAATCATGCGTCATTTCCATGATCCATCAGCTGAACTCTCACAACAAGACCGGACTGTTCTATACGTTTTTAGACACTGGCCGGATTATCCTCCTTTTTGGGACGCTTTAAAACAGTTTGTTATTAATAGGGATGAAAATAGATGTCAAGTCACTGGATGTCCTTCTCGTGTAAGTATTCAAGTTCATCATAAGAAGCCCATCTCTCAAGGGGGAGAACATACACCGAACAATCTCGTTTGTTTATGCGCTTTTCACCATGGCTTGGAACCAGATATTGGACATGAACGGGTCTGGGGGGACATAAAAAATCGTTATTTTACTATGGTACGGGCTCATCAACGCAAAAATCGATCGGGAAACGGGTATCACCCTGTCCGCGCCCATGTACGGCGTCTGGAACTAGTGACAGCCGAAAACATTAAATCTCTGGCTAAATTTTACGGATTTTGCTGTCCAGTATGTGATAGCAAAAATATAAAATTCACACTAAAACGATCTATTGAGGAAATTGAGGTGTTATGTAAAAGCTGTGGCTCAACATGGACTGCGAAGCGGGCTTTGGCTGAAGAAAATGGTCCACGACTCGCTGAAGTGTTAAAGCCAACAAAAAATATAGGACGCTATAAAGCGAATTGGCAGATGTTCGAAATGAGAAATGAAGCAGTGTTTAAAAATAAACACATCAAGAAACATAGAGATGGTTCTATAAAATCAAATATATCATAAAATTATCAAGTTTTAACAAAGTCTCTGCGCACAAGACAAACGCGAAACACAGGTTCGCGGACAGGCCCGTTCCAAAATGAAATTTTGGAACGAGTAAAAGTGTGAGATTGTGCGGAGAGACTGTTTGTAGATTCTTTTGCAATAATAAAAAATAATAGAATCAGAAAACAAAAGGGGACACCCATGCGGGATCGCTATAAAATCCTGACGGATGAAGGTATTTATTTTCTCACATCCACCATAGTCGAATGGCTGCCGGTGTTTACCAAACGCCGCTATTTTGAAATTATCATTGATTCTCTGAACTATTGCATGAAGTATAAAAATCTGGAATTGTATGCCTATGTCATTCTGGACAATCATCTGCACCTCGTTGCTGCAGCGGAAAACTTGAGATCGGTTGTCGCGTCGTTCCGCAAGTTTACGTCAAAAGCCATTATCAAACAGCTCGAGTTGGATCAGATGACCTGGCTCTTGAATCAACTAAAATTTTACAAAAAGGCGTACAAAACTGAAAGCCGGTATCAGGTCTGGCAGGAGGGTATGCATCCGAAATATATGCAGTCTCCGGACATGATGCGTCAGAAAATCGAATATATTCACAGAAATCCAGTCGAGCGGGGGTATGTGCAGCAGCCGGAGCACTGGGTGTACAGTTCGGCGCGAAATTATTTTACAGAGGACGAGTCGATTATTTATGTTGAGAGGGATTGGGGGTTTTGAATTCATCAAAGGATGGGCAGACCAATGCACGTACAACAGACGCGAAACAATAGTTTCGCATACAATCCCGTTCCAAAATGAAATTTTCCAACGAGAAGGATGGGTATCGGCAGGTCCGAAAGGGTCTATGCTTTGCGCGTTGCATGATCTGCACGGCTCCAAAGCTGCGGGACAAAAGGCCGAGCCCTGCCCTTTGTATTTGTCGCACAGCCGGGGAGCAGTACGACAAAGGACGGATTCCAACGCATGACCGCGGCTCACGGCACGTCCTGAAAACAGAGGGGGCAGCGGAAAACAGGCGGCCAGGCTGCGTTGTTCAGCCCGGTAAACCGGGGCGCGGGAACAGGGGAATTGGAAATCACATCATCTGCTGTGTGACCGCAGAGGGGAGCTGTTGCAAAGCCGGTTTAGCGAGGTGGTGCCCCGCCCTGTGAGATCATGCAACCTCGTTGAAAAAAATAAATAAAATACCCCGACCGCTTTTACCCGACTATTACATCAAACACCTATCTCACGGGGCAGCGAGGGGGAAACCTCCCCCTCTTTACATTCAAATAAAACATTAACTAATAAAATTCATATAGTTCTCCGTATGAACGACCGAGTATTCAGCATTCGGATAGAACATTTGCCACTTTTTCGGCGCCTTGCCCTTGCCTTTTTGCCATTTAATTTCATAGCCATTCAGTTTTCCACCCGCTTCTTCAACAAGATCAATCTCGTTGCGATCATAGGTGCGCCAGAAATAAAAAGAGGCGTGATGATTCAGATAGTCGTTACGTTTCAAACGCTCTGTCAGCACGTAATTTTCCCAAAGCATACCTTTATCATTTCTCAATTGAATCGGATTGAAATTCTGAATACATGCATTTCTAACACCGGTGTCATAAAAATAAAATCGATGGTTCTTTGTAATTTCTTTTCTCGGATTGCGGCTAAAACCTGTTCGACGATAAATGACAAATACCTTTTCCAGCAAATCAAGATATTTATCAACTGTATTTTTACTCATGCCCAAATGAGTTCCGAGTTCATTCAACGATACTTCTTTACCGATCTGAAATGCCAACAGCTGCAACAGACGAAGCAGTTTGTTAGAGTGCCGAATGCCTACCAGTTCGAGAATATCTTTGAACAGATAATCTCTTACCAATTCCTGCAGGTATTGCTCACGCAGTTTATTATCCCGCATCATAACAACTTCCGGGTATGAACCATAGATCAATCTGGTCTCTAAATTGGCTCGAGTCTCATGCACTTTTTCCTTATGAGCCAATTCAAGCTGTGCGACAGGATAAAGTCGAAGAACATATTTTCTACCGGTCAAGGGTTCACCAATATCATTTGCCAGATCAAATGATGAAGAACCGGTCACCAATATACAAAGATCGGGGATATGATCAATCAAAAGCTTCAAATTCAAACCAACATTCTTTATATACTGCGCCTCATCGATAACCAACAGCGAATGGTTTCCTACGAAATCCTGCAATTTTTGGATCGATTGGCTTTCCAGATACTCCCGGCTAACAATATCATCACCATAGACCATTAACAATTTATTCTGATCCCATCGACTGTTTTCGAGAAATTTCCGGAGCAAAGTCGTCTTTCCCACCCGCCGCGCCCCGTAAATGACCAGCACTTTTCCCGGCTGTAATAATCGCTGGATATTGTCAATTTGCTTCCGAGGTATATACATATTAATATCCATTTTTTATTTATTTTTGACAATATTTAATATAATTCTGTCAATTTATTGACAAAATTAAACATTATTTTGATAACTATCAAGTGTTTTTCGATCATGCTAAATTCATGTCCATCATAAAAAAAGCAACGTCTGTTTATATCGTTTTGGCCTGCTGCAAAATTGTCTTTCCACTGAACAAAAATATGGTTTTTTCCTCTT
The DNA here is from genome assembly GCA_034521575.1 of candidate division KSB1 bacterium. Classification (NCBI taxonomy): domain Bacteria; kingdom Pseudomonadati; species Candidatus Zhuqueibacterota bacterium. The sequence goes on along the minus strand of JAXHMJ010000003.1, from coordinate 61,036 downwards.
TAGAATTCAGTACCTGGAGCACATCGGCAGGTCCGCAACACACAGGGCAGACGCAAAATAAAATTTCGCGGGCAATGGCGCTGCAAAATAAAATTTTGCAGCGAGAATGGTGGGGATGGGCAGGTCCGAAAGGGTCTATGCTTTGCGCGTTGCATGATCTGCACGGCTCAAAAGCTGCGGGACAAAAGGCCGAGCCCTGCCCTTTGTATTTGTCGCACAGCCGGGGAGCAGTACGACAAAGGACAGATTCCAACGCATGACTGCGGCTCACGGCACGTCCTGAAAACAGAGGGGGTAGCGGAAGACAGGCAGTCGAGCGGCCGGCCTGCGTTGTTCAGCCCGGTAAACCGGGGCGCGGGAACAGGGGAATTGGAAATCACATCATCTGCGGTGTGACCGCAGAGGGCAGCTGTTGCAAAGCCGGTTTAGTGAGGCGGTGCCCCGCCCTGTGAGATCATGCAACCTCGTTAAAAAAATAAATACAATACCCCGACCGCTTTTACCCGACTATTACATTAAACACCTATCTCACGGGGCAGCGAGGGGGAGACCTCCCCCTCTTAAAGACCGGTCATACAAAACAATGCTTTGATTATTATCCACATGTATGCAGAGCTGAATTTTCCCAAAAACAGAAAAAATCAATCCGATTTTTCCCGCCCGTTTCTCATCAATTTCCGCAGCTGCCCCTTGTACTGCGCGCGGATATGTAGAAAGGTCTCGTCATAGCGTCCGTCTTTGAAATCGGGAAAGCAGTACGGCGATGGATCGAACCGGCCTTTTTGATAAAACAGAGTGACGTCGGCGTAAATCCCCTGATCCAGGTATACTTTGTGGCCGTTGTACTTTGCAGAGGCGAGCACAAACTTGTCGTAATCCAGGTAGCCGGGGTCCAGATTGACCTTGCGTTGACCGTCCTGCGCCAGGTCATCTTCGATCCGGTTGCAGTCGATTTTGATACGCGCGAGGTCGCCGGGACTGATCAGCTGCCGAAACGAATAAAACAGGCGCACAATCGGTGTTCCCATTTCGGGATCGTAATAATCGGTGACATTAAAATCAACCTCTTTGCTCTTGTAATCTACGCGACCATAAAGCGATTCCAGGCGCGAACGCGCCTGCTCGCACAATGACGCATCACTGTACAGAACACCGCAAATCAGTTTCACCGGTGTGACGCTTTGCGGCTGCATCTTTTAATCCTTCTCCGAATCTGAATAATACCCGTATTCTTGTCCCAGTCGGATGATACGCGGGATGGCTTGCTGAGCGCGTTCAACCCAGTCGGGCGCGATCTGAAAATTCTCTTTTACCAGTTTATAGATATCCGTGACGTGTCCTTTGCGTTTGCCTTTGAGGTTCTGCACCTGCACGTAATCATTGTGCACATACACCATGCCCTCGTCATTGACACGGGTCAGGCACATACCGCGCATGCCCGGCCAGTAGAACGACCCAAGCCAGTGATCCAGAAACTCCTCCGAACTTTGCGGCACATTCTGAAAGCGGTAGCGGAATTTCATTTGATTCTGATTGAACGTATGCACCTCATAATACTCGTCATCCTGACAGAACCGCAACTCTACACCGGTGTGCGGGTGCGGTACATGCGGCTGCAATCTTTATCCAGACGCATGGGTTGATTCAACAGATACCCCGGATCGGCAAGCCAGTGCTCGGTTCCGCGCACAATGATCAAAGCGCAGTGTGAATGGCGCATGCGGCTCATATGCGCGATCACCGGATAGCAGGTGAAATCCAGATACACCAGAATAGACTGGAGAAAAAAAGTCAGGGAAAAGCACGTGCCGCCCAGCCGGTGACGGGCGTGACCTTGCATCACTTCTTCCGGCAGGCGGATGCGGTTCGGGGCCGTGTAATCGCGCTCCAGTTTGACGATTTTGCTCAGATTCTCATACGGAAGTCGGGAAAATGCTGTGAGAATATCACGCAGACTTTTAAAACCGCGTTTACGCTCGTCAATATTGTAAAATTTTAGGAATTTCCGGGCGCTTTGCGCATGCGCACCCGGATTTAGAGTAACCGGTTGTATGTTTTGCATAATGAAAAGATAAGGAACAAAAAATGATAAATCAAGGGCGGGATTTGCTAATCATCAGAATCAGCTTTTTCCAGCATGGCGTCTTTGATGATTTGAAAGGCCGCCTCCGTGCTCAGTCCAATCAGCGAAACCGGATTCCAGTTGTCTTTGGTCAGATACACGCCGCCATGTTCAAAGGTGGACGGGATTTCCTGCCTCTGTTTCTCAACGCCGCAGGCCGGGGTGATATAGAAAACGTCGTCACCCTTGACCTCATTGACCATATTCTCACCGGTCTCTTCGCACAATTCCGGATGCAGTAAAAATTTTTCATCCGGAAATTCTTTGTGCAGCCGGTCCTTGAGCCTCATTGAAATCAATCCGGCTCAATTCCGGTGATGTATATCGGCATGTGCACATGATCACTGATTTTTTCATAACCACCTCGTTGTTGCCGTATTCAATACTGCGAGTTACATAAGATAGATGAAACGAAAAAGATCAACAACTTATTCCGGTCAGGCAGCCAACTAAAACCCGTGAATCCTGACAAACCCTGAACCGATATTATCTCAAGAGTCCGCCGACGATCATATCTGTGGCCTGCTGTTCGTCCAGTCCGCGCGCCATCAGGGTCTGGATTTGCTTTTTGTCGACACTGCCGATCGCCGCTTCGTGGGTCAGATGCGACGTCTCGTCCACGACCTTGAGTCGCGGCACAGCCGAAGCCATCGCGGTTTTGCCCTGCACAATCTCGGTACAGTCCACATGTCCGCGCGAGTTTTCGCCGGTGCCGACGATCTCGCCCAGCACTTCAGCCCGGGCTTTTTCTGCAACCACAATACGGCTCTCCGCCAGTCCGCGTGAGTTTTCGCCGTCCAGATAAATTGATTCTTTTATCTTGATATCATCCGAGCCTTTGCCGTAAATTTTGGCAAACATTTCCGCGACTGCATCTTTTTTAAGCCAGGCATCATATTTGATATCCACACGTCCGGCCGCGCCTTTGACCAGTTTAAACGTCGTGGAATAGCGGCCGCCTTCGTCCACATACACTTTAATATCCGGCAGCACCTCCACCCCACCGCCGGCGCCGTGGTAATGGGTTTCGTGATACTGCATATGCGCCTTTTTGCCGATGCGCGCCACACCGTGCATGATATGCTGAACTTTGACCGCTTTGGGAAACGTACAGTGCGCCAGAAACGAGGCGCTGGCATTGTCCTGGATGTCAAACTCGACCTCGATTTTCTGCACCCCTTTTTCCGGCAGCACACCAAAGCACATGTGCACCGGATTCTGCAAATGATGGTCTTTTTCTACGGTGACTTTGGCGCGAATGCCATCCGGAATGGATTCGGACTGCATACGCAGCCCTTTGATCTCGTTGGTGCCAAGCACTTCGTTGCCGCTGACCAGTATGAGACCGTGGGTATCGTTTTTTAAATCCTGAACTTCACCGCCGCTTTCGGAGTAGGCTTCGGCCAGGGCTTCAAATTCACTGGTAAAATCAAACATTCTGTATCACCTCCTCGCGCGGATCGTTGACATGGGTGCAGGGTTGACAGTGATTGCGGAAAATACGGGTGACTTTTTCCGGATCGCCGGTGCGCAGAATACGGCCGCTGCACAGCGCCGAAGTCCGGTCGGCGATGGACGCGACGTCATCGTGATGCGTAATCAGCAGCACCGTCGCGCCGCGGCGCACCAGGGTCTGGATGACGGTTTTGATATAATCAATGGACAAAGCATCAATACCGGAATCGGGTTCATCTAAAATCGCCAGTCTGGGTGTCATGGCCATGACCGCGGCCAGTTCAATGCGTTTGCGTTCGCCACCGCTCAGGGTTTCATCGACAAAGCGGTCCAGGTACAATTCCGATTCCAGGCCCACCTGTTCCAGCAAGGTTTCGGGGTTGTCTTTGCTTCCGTTTGAAACGCCGAGCTTTAGATAATCACGCACCGAAATGCCTTCCAAAGCGTGCCGGCTCCTGCCAGGCCACGGTAATACCCAGCTTGGCGCGTTCGGCGATGGACAATCCGGTGATTTCTTTTCCCTTCCACAGGATTTTTCCGGTATCCGGTTTGTAATCGGGCAGTCCCATGATCACATAAGCCAGTGTGGACTTGCCGGTGCCGTTGCGGCCCAGTACACTGTGTATTTCGTTGGGATGCACCCGAAGATCTATGTTTTCTGATAATGGTGCTGTCTCCGCGTTTCAAAGAGACATTTTGCAATTCAAGCATGGATCATCTCCTTTTAAAGGATTTTTAATTTCAACCTATAATTTGCACATTTTTAGGCGGAGGAATCAACATTAATTTCCAGGGGACACCCACAGATATAATTCGAATAAGACGATTTAAATAATGTTTCCGTACTGGAACGAAAAAACGCAGATACCCTGTCAAATTCGGTGTATCTGCGTTTTTAAAGAATTCCGATTGGGCAGTGAGGTTTAACGTCCCATCCAGCCGCCGTCAACTGTGAGCACGGTACCGTGAACATAGTCCGAAGCCGCGGACGCCAGAAATACCGCGGCGCCGGCCATATCACCGGGACGCCCCAGCGTCGTGCCGGATGCGCGCCGTTATGGCGTTATAACGCTCGGGATTGTCGCGCAGGGCCTGGGTATTGTCCGTGGCCATATACCCCGGAGCGATGGCATTGACATTCACACCTTTGCCGGCCCATTCATTGGCCAGGGCCCTGGTCAGTCCGGCAATGCCGTGTTTGCTGGCCGCATAACCGGGCACGGTAATCCCGCCCTGATAACTGAGCAGAGATGCGGTAAAAATAATTTTACCATAGCCGCGCTCAACCATGTGCCTGCCGAATTCCCGGCTGAGGATAAACTGGGCGTTCAGGTTGACCTCGATCACCTTGTCCCAGTATTCATCTGAATGTTCGGCGGCGGGATTGCGGAGAATCGTACCGGCGTTATTCACCAGAATATCGATCTGATCGATATCTTTTTTCACCTGTTCGATAAACCCATACAGCGCCTCGCGCTCGGAAAAATCACAGGCATATCCTTTGAACCGGCGGCCTGTGTTTTCCACCTGTTCCTGAATCTCACTGCTTGCGGGGTCCAGGGTCGCGCTCACGCCCACGATATCAGCGCCGGCCTCGGCCAGACCCTGGGCCATGCCGTATCCGAGTCCGCGCTTGCAGCCGGTCACCAAAGCTGTTTTCCCGTCAAGCTTGAATTGGTCCACTATCATATCGTTTTCCTTTTATCTTGTAAAAATGAACCGGCGTTATGATCATGGCGCCGGTTCAGAGTTTAACTATTTGAGATCATTTAGCGTCAGGGCATCCATATCACTGAAATCCTGATTTTCGCCGCCCATGCCCCAGCAAAAGGCGTAATGACGGGTACCGGCGCCCGAATGAATGGACCAACTCGGCGACAGCACCACCTGGCGATCGGATATCACCAGATGCCGGGTTTCATCCGGCGCCCCGCAAAAATGAAAGACCTTGCCGTCTTCCAGACCGAAATACAGATACGCCTCCATGCGGCGTTCATGGGTATGCGGCGGCATGGTGTTCCAGACCGAACCCGGAGCCACAACCGTATAGCCCATCACCAACTGACAACTCTGAATGCCATTCGGGTGAATATATTTGAACAACGAGCGTTCATTGCAGGCCTCTTTGCTGCCCAGATTGGCCACTTCGGCATCCTCCTGAGCGGCCTTTTTCACCGGGTAATCGGTGTGCGCGGGATAGCTGAGCAGATAAAAACCGGACGGTTTTTTCGGATCAGCACTGGAGAACTGGATATCTTTCGAACCCCGGCCGATGTACAGGCATTCCAGGTTATCCAGATCATAGCTCGTGCCGTCCACCTCAACACGTCCGGCATGACCGACATTCAACACCCCCACCTCGCGGCGCTTGCAGAAAAATTCCGAGCGCATTTCTTCAGGCGCCGCCAGCTTTAACGGCGAAGACGTGGGCGTTGCCGCGCCGATAATCGGCGGTCCAGATCGGTATAAACCAGCTTGACCTGACCGGGCAGGAACAGATTGCGTACAATCAGGTTGTCCCGCAGCTCCCGGGTATCCATTTTCTTGAATCGAACCGGATCCGGTATATAACGTGTTTCCATGTTTTCTCTCCTTTTTATTTACCTTTTTTATAATTCACTTTATAAACTATTTAAATTTGGTTTATATGCTGCCGGTTGTTCTTAAAACCGGACCTTGTTTCTGGTTATTAAACAATATTTCTGCTTTTCATTCATCCGGTAAATCCTATATATCCCGTCTATTGTCTTTAATCATTCAGCTTGCTCTGCAGTCTGTCTGCAGCACGACGCACGTCATCATAGATCTCCCGCTCCATGCCCGGTTTAAACGATAAAGCCGGAGCTGTAATGCCAAGGGCGGCGATAACATTGCCATGCACATCAAACACCGGCACCGCCAGACAGCGGACGCCGGGATGATATTCTTCGTTATCCACGGCATAGCCGAGCCGCTGGACAAAATCGATCTCGCGCCGCAGTCCGTCCAGATCTGGTGATCGAATGGGGTGTGCGCGCTTCAAAGGAAATATGATCCAGCACATCCTGCACATGCTCACCGAAATGAAAGGTGAGCAGCACTTTGCCGGTGGCCGAATTGACCAGGGACGCGAGTGTGCCGGGACGTGAGGCCACGTGCACCGGATTGGGTCCGTCGCAGACTTCGAGGATCAAAGCTTGAAATCCTTTCAATACCGCCAGATGCGCCGTTTCTCCGGTGCGGTCCGCCAGCTCCTGCAGCACCGGCACCGCCAGTTTGCGCAGCCGTTCATTGCCGCCGCCGGAGGCGCTGCCCTGCAAAACCGGCCCCGGATAAAGCAGTCCCTCGCGTTTCTGCACCATGTTTTCGTGTTCCAGGGTTTTTAGTATACGAAACAACGTGCTCTTGGGGATATCCAGATCCTGTTGCAGATTGACAAACGAGCGTCCCTGCTCGCCGTGCAGCAGCAGGTCCTTGATTACCTGACAGGCGTTGCTTAAATTGGGGATGAGATATTTATTCATAGGTTTTTCCAGGTTTCATATATGGAATATAAGATTTATATATGAGAAAATCAAGGGTAAATTACCCAAAGCCTAAACAACACCTCTTCCCCTGTGCGGTCATTGCAGTCGGTTATTGGACAGGATCACAGGATACACGGGATTGACAGGATTAAAACTCGTAATTATTTTGATTCGACTGTTATAATCATTAAATTCAGGACTTGTAGCAAATCATAATGTTTGATCATTGAATCGTATAAAATTCGGTAAACCGATCCGATACAAAACCTGAAAGATGCCATGACACTGAAAAAAGGAAACGAGATCACTCTCAAAATAGACTCCCTGGCCTACGGCGGACAGGGACTGGCGCGTGCCGATGATTTTGTCATCTTTATCCGCTACGCCATACCGGGACAAACCGTGCGCGCCCGCATTGTCAAAAGACGCAAGAGCTATGCAGAAGCGCGACTCCTGGAAGTATTGAAAGAAAGCGAACACACCGTACAAGCGCCGTGCGAGCATTTCGGCGTGTGCGGCGGCTGCGCGTTTCAGCAGCTGGATTATCAAGTGCAGTGCCGGGAAAAAGGCCGCCAGGTGTTTGATTTGATTGAGCGCGTGGCCGGTCTGCACGAGTTTGAGCGTCATGACACGCTGCCCTCCCCGGATGTATTCCGCTACCGCAACAAGATGGAATTCTCATTCTCGGATCAGCGCTGGCTGACGCGGAAGGAAATTGATTCCGGCGCGGATATCAAAAAGGAACCGCTGTACGTGGGCATGCACGCGCGCGGGTTTTTCGACAAGGTGGTGACCATCAACGAGTGTCATCTGTGTCCCGCTGTCACCAGCGACATTTTGGCTCGGGTGCGCACCGTGGCGCTGGACAGCGGCCTCCCTGCGTATTCGACGCGCACGCACACGGGATTCTGGCGCTTTTGCGTGATCCGCACCAGCCACAACACCGACGATATTATGGTCAATGTGATCACATCGCGTCACGAACCGGAGATTGCCGACGCCTTGAAAACCGAACTCGAGGCCGTGCCGCAAATCACCAGTCTGATTAACGGCATCACCGCCAGCAAATCGAGTGTGGCCTATTGCACAACCGAGCATCTGCTCAAAGGTGAATCCGTGATCACGGAAAACCTGGGCGGATTGAGCTTCCAGATCTCCAGCAACTCGTTTTTCCAGACCAACAGCAAGCAGGCCGGGCAGCTGTACGCCATTATTCGCGAGACCGCTGATTTTACACCGGACGACACGGTGTTTGATCTGTACTGCGGCGCCGGGTCCATTGCCCTTTACATCAGCGACGATGTCCGGCAGGTCATCGGATTCGAGTCCGTGCAGGCGGCCGTGGACAATGCCGTGACCAACGCGCAGCTCAACAACATTTCCAACTGTGAATTCGTCTGCACCGATCTCATGCACGCGCTCAAAGACGCGGACGCGGTGCTGGAACGCTACGGTCAACCGGATGTGGTTATTCTCGATCCGCCGCGCGGCGGTATGCACCCCAAAACCGTCGAGGCGGTGCTGCGCTACCGGCCGCAGCGCATTGTACATGTGTCCTGTAATCCCGCCACCCTGGCGCGCGAACTGCAGACCCTGTGCGCCGAGGATTATCGTCTCATCTCCGTGCAGCCGGTGGACATGTTTCCGCATACCGCGCATGTGGAAAGTGTGTCGAGGCTGGAGCGGGTAATGGAATAAACGGACGGAATTGTGCGGAATCCTGTCCACCACGTGAATACCTTACCCGGAAACCTAATTGCCAACTTTTGATTTGGGAATCCATTGGGACGAAACGTTGTTTTGGCAATGCCCGGCAACAAACGTTTCAACATGATTGCCAAAACGCATTCACTCGTTTAAAGGGGGAAGCATCCCCCTCGCTACAGCCAGGCTGCCCACCCCGTGAGAGAGGTATTTGCTATAGTCGTAAAAGCGGCAGGAATATTTTTTTAAAAGTTTACAGTATCTCACGGGGCGGTCACCGCCTCACTAAGCCGGCATTTAAATAGTTATTGAAAAGCATACTCTCAGCTTGCCCATCAACCCACACACCGAAAATTCTTGTTAGCCGGTTTGCCGTCCTGCTGAAAAACGCAGGCCGGCCGCTCGGCTGCCTGTCTTCCGCTACCCCCTCTCTTTTCACATCCTGCAAGCACCGCAAAGGATACCGTCAAAATCATCTCAACACGTTGCGAATTCCCAAACCACAAGTTTGAAAGCTTATTTTTGCTTTGACATCCTGGTAGCTGCATTTACAATATTAATAACACCTTATTTCGGCCGAGCGGGAAGATATCCGGGGCGAACTTTGGCTTGCGCTGGTGTACCAATTGTCCAGCTGTTGGCCTTTTCAGCATACCCATTTCCGTTTAATAAGCTAATAAGCTTGAATTCAATGGGGTCTCCTGGCTACTAAGCTTAAACACCATGGAAATAAGGTTTTACAGAACCGTTTTTTACTAAAATAGTGTATTGCAACAAAATTTAGTTGGATTTATTGTGTTTTAGCAGATAAATATTTTGTTTGAAAGCAGAAATTGACTTTGGATAAGAAGTCACTTTTGCGAAGTATTGCTAGAGATTTTCTTGATATAAAATACTTTTTAGATGTTGATGTTGTTGTTTTTATATTTTCTCGAATTTTTTCAATATCAATTTTGGAAAATTCCTGAGCAATATTTTGTTTTTTCCTTCTCACGCCTTTTCTTGAATTGTTTTACATTGTTGTACGCCTGGTTTTGAGTTATCTTGAAATTGATTTTGGCTATTGTTTTCGTGGAACTATTGATAGGGAGTCGAATTGATGCGCACTGTTGATGTATAGTTTTGGTTTTATCACATTTCGACTTTCAAACCCATTAATCTTTGATTTTTCTCTTGTATTTACCTGAAATATCATTAAATTATGTTATGTTTATCATGAAAAGGAGGGTACAATGGCAAAAGTTGCTGTAATTGAAAAACCGTTGCGAGAAAAGTTGGGAGAAGAAGGCTCTCAAAGTCTTGTTAATTTGATGAATGTGAGTAAAGAAGAGCAAAAACAAGAGATGCTGACGATTGTTGAAGCCAAATTTGAGCATCGCTTGACCAAAGAAATCGGTAAATTCAATGAACGGATTACCAAGGAAACAGGAGAGCTTAAGCTTGCGATATCACAAACGGAACAGCGTCTGGATAACCGGATCACAGTAGAAATCGGCAAGGTCAACGAACGTATCACCATAGAAAGTTCCAAAGTCAATGAGCACATGACGGAAGAGATTGGCAAAGTTAATGAGCGCATGACAGAAGAGATTGGCAAAGTCAATGTCAATATCGCCCATGTAGAACGTAATATGATCCGCTGGATGTTCATCTTTTGGATCGGGCAGATCGGGGCGATTATGGGGTTGTTGTTCGCGTTTTTCAAATAAACTCGTTTGTAAACGGCTAACAACGTATAACATGATAAAAAATAAGGTAATAAGGTAGTTGATGCGATGTCTTGCAGCACCTAAGCTTGCAAAGATAAAAATAAGGTAAACACCCGGACAGGGGATAAAAAATGCAAAGGTATAAACTGTCGTTCCCCGATAAACATCTGCCGCTGTGTGCTGAAATCGTATTATTGAAAAGCTTATTTCAGGCGTTTTAGCTTGCAGCAATATCGCAAAACCTGTAAAATCAGATATGTACTGTGCTATAAATGCGAGGGGCAGAGGTGTCCGTGAGAATCAATAGCGGAACCTCGGAGAGGTTTAATTATTGTGTGCGGATACGGCACAGGATTGCCACCAGGGCCAACCGCCCACGAATGAATCCGTGGGCTCAAAGATGAAAGAGGGCTCAAGCCCCCTATGTTTGTATCGCATTTTGGAATTGTACGACGAGGTTGGCATATAGAGTTCAGTAGACGTGATGTTGCCGTGCAGAATCTGCAGTCAGCGGTACAATTCACCGTCAGAATCCGTGCTCTGTATACGCGGGGCTTGCGATGAATGCCGTCCATGAAAACTCGTGGATATTTCACTCCAAAACGGAACCGAATTTTTGACTTGCCGACCTTCTGACTTGAGCACGCCCAACAGGATTCGAACCTGCGACCCACGCATTAAAAGTCGGTTGCTTTGTTCCATATATCTTGCGCAAATATCACCCTGAAATATAAAAAGGCATATCTGCTGTTTGAGCAGATATGCCTTCTGACTTGAGCACGCCCAGCAGGATTCGAACCTGCGACCCACGCATTAAAAGTCGGTTGCTTTGTTCCATATATCTTGCGCAAATATCACCCTGAAATATAAAAAGGCATATCTGCTGTTTGAGCAGATATGCCTTCTGACTTGAGCACGCCCAGCAGGATTCGAACCTGCGACCTACGGATTAGAAGTCCGTTGCTCTATCCAGCTGAGCTATGGGCGCGTAACAATTACAGCGACTATTTTAAGCATTATTTTTCAAAATTTCAAGACTTTTGTTCGCAAAACAGTCTGATGGGTGAAAAGAATTTGGAATGTCCCCGGGTAGCCGATTGTTTTTAAAAAAAGAGCAGTATTGCAACCCAATGGTGATAGTATGGCACATTCTCAATATACAGCAGAGGCACAGCCTCTCACACAACAAGAAATCAAACAGCTGCCGAAAGACGGCGGGCAGCATTACAACCGGCTGATCTTTGAACAGAGTCCCTATTTGCTGCAGCACGCAGACAATCCTGTGGACTGGTATCCGTGGGGCGACGAGGCGTTTGAACGCGCCAAAGCAGAGGACAAGCCGGTATTCCTGTCCATCGGCTATTCCACCTGCCACTGGTGTCATGTAATGGCGCATGAATCTTTTGAGGACCCGGAGACAGCGGAACAGCTGAACGAGGCGTTTATCTGCATCAAAGTCGACCGGGAGGAACGCCCGGATCTGGATCAGGTGTACATGTCCTCCTGTCAGCTTATGACCGGCAGCGGCGGCTGGCCACTGACCGTGATCCTGACGCCGGACAAACAGCCGTTTTACGCCGGCACCTATTTTCCCCAAACAAACCGGTTCGGACGCATCGGGCTTTCTGAGCCTGATCGCCGGAATTACGGACATTTGGAAACATCAGCGCAATAAGGTGCATGAAAGCGCACAGCAGGTATTGGAACATCTGCACAAAAACAGTCAGAGTGCAACCGACACCACGCCTGATGAATCGACGGTTGACACGGCTTATAAGCAGCTGGTTAGCCGCTTTGACAGCACCTACGGCGGATTTGGTAACGCACCCAAATTTCCATCACCGCACAATCTGCTGTTTTTGTTGCGCCGCTGGCATCATACGGGAGATGCCCGGCTGCTGCATATGGTTGAACAGACCCTGCAGAGTATGCGGCACGGCGGTGTGTATGATCAGATCGGATTCGGCTTTCACCGCTATTCCACGGACGCCCAGTGGTTGCTGCCGCATTTTGAAAAAATGCTCTACGATCAGGCGCTGATGGCGCTGGCCAACATCGAAACGTTCCAGGCAACCGGGAAGGAGGAATACGCACAGACCGCGCGCCAGGTGTTTGAGTATGTACTACGCGACATGACGCATCCGGAGGGTGGATTTTACTCCGCCGAAGACGCGGACAGCCAGGGCGAAGAAGGGTTGTTCTATCTGTGGACACCGGAAGAAACCAAACAGGTTCTCGGTAAAGACAAAGCCGAGCTTATCAACGACATTCTGAATATCAGAAGCGGCGGTAATTTTGTCGACCAGGCCAGCCGCCAAAAAACCGGTCGCAGCATCCCACATTTCACCTCAACCGCAGAAGAGGGGGCACGGCATCACAATCTCACCCCGGATGAACTGGAAGTTAGGTGGCAGAGTGCGCGTCAGGCCTTGTTTGAAGCGCGCGAACAGCGGGTGCACCCGTATAAAGACGACAAGATTCTCACAGACTGGAACGGTCTGATGATCGCCGCCCTGGCCAAAGGCGCAGCAGCGCTGGACGATCCGCGCTACGCCGACGCCGCTCGAAAAGCCGCAGCGTTTGTTCAAACACATCTTGTTGACAAACACGGGCGGCTGCTGAAACGATGGCGCCGGGGTCAGGCCGGACTGCCCGCACATTTAAATGATTATGCGTTTACCGTTTGGGGACTGCTGGAACTTTACGAAGCGGTGTACGATGTGCAGTATCTGAAATGGGCCGTTGAACTGAACAGTCAGATGCTGGACCGGTTTTCAGATAGCGAGTCCGGCGGATTTTATTTTTCCGCATCCGATCAATCGGACTTGCTGGTACGGCCGAAAGAAATCTATGACGGCGCCATCCCCTCGGGCAATTCCGTGGCCGCCATGAATCTGCTGCGCCTGGCGCGCATCACCGGCGAGTCCCGACTGGAAATCGAAGCGCAGCGCATCGGTCAGGCGTTTGCGGAACAGATCAAACGCATTCCCCTGGGTCACACGCACTATTTGTCCGCCCTGATGTTGGCCCTTTATCCCCAATTTGAAGTGCTTATTGCAGGATCACCTCAAGCTCATGACACCCGCGACATACTGCGCGCCCTGCAGCGGCAGTACATCCCCAATGCAGTAACGCTGCTGCGCCCGACAGACACCGACGACCCGGATATCAGCTATTTGGCCGAATTCACCCAACAGCAGACCGGCATCGACGGCCAGGCAACCGCCTATGTGTGTCAAAATCACGCTTGTCAGTCCCCGACCACTAATATTGAGGAAATGTTAGAGATGCTGAGGAATGGCTGATCACCGCCCCGCTTTGCCGGTCATCTCATCAATCTCCAGTTTGAGCACTTGCATACGCTCCCATGAGCCGGCTACATTGCCGAACAGCCGCTCAATCTGGGACGCTGTGCTTTCCAGATGCTCGATGAGCACCCGCATGCCGTGCTCACGCTCGCCCTGTTCCTTGACCACGGACAGCCCTCCCCAAAGCACAACCGATCGGTAAGCGTGTGCGCATTCATCGACAATATAACCGCCATCCTCGATAATTGTGGCGCAGACGCGCGGATTGTCATGTATAAATTCGAGCTTGAGTCCCTTTGTGGCGCAATGAAAATACAAGGCACGCCGGGACGCGTCATAGCCGTAACTCATCGTCACAATATACGGCTCGTTACCGCGGCACAAGGCGATGGTGACAAACTTGCCCTGTTTCAAAACACGGTTAATCTCCGGTTCAGAGGTGATTTCGCGTTCGCGGCGGTTCTGCATGTGATAACGGCTCATAGGGGTTCCTGTTCAAATAGAATCAATGACAGTTATTCTGAATACAATATTCAATTTCAATCCTGATGGATCAGGCAACATCTTTGTTTAATTGCGTGCGGATTTTTGTTTCCGCCTGCGCATAAAATTCCGGGGTCAAACGCGACTGCTGCACCTGTCGCCTGGAAAACACAATGGCATTCTGCGGGCATTGGTGCACGCACCTGAGACAAAACTCGCAGCTGCCCGGGCTGAATACCGGCGTCATATCTGCCGATGAAAAACAGCCGCGTTCACAGGCTGCCACGCAGCGACCGCAGTTTATGCACTGTTCTTTCAGCACATGGATGCGCTGTTTCAGCAGATGTGAGGTCAGCATACCGAGATATTTGTTGGGCGCGTTCAATGGCGCATACCAGCTGAATGCCGGTGCGTTTTCTCCGCATGATTGTTTGCGCAATATGGCGTCAATTTCGGAATGCGAGCGCAACAGCCTTGCGGCGGTATCTTTACCGTACCGGTATAGAATACGAAAATCAATCGGCGACATGACCACCCCGTCGCTGGCGGGGCCACGGATTGTGGCATGTCCGACGGTTAGAACATTCTTTTTGCGCAGTTCCCGGGCCAAAATCCTGATGCTGTTGCCACGAAACCAGCCGCAGGTGGTGAGTATAAAAGCGCGTTGCGGCTGCTCGCGAACCGGCAATGTTCGCACAAAACGCAGCATGGAATCCGATGGATGACAGTGATAGGTCGGGAATGCCAGAATGAGCAAATCCGAGGCAGCCAGCGCAGCATGATCGCGGACCCGGTTGACGGATGTGTGTTTAATCGGAAAATGATCAGCCAGCGGATCACATAAAATACCGGTAATCATACGCGTACTGCCGGATCCGGAATGGTAAAGACAATAGAGTTCAGACACGGTTATTTCCCTCTGCAGCAGCCCCCGGACTCGGATTTATCCGGAACGCGGCAATTTGGAATATGCTTTTCTATTCAATGAATGGTTTATAAAATATAAATTTTTATCGTGAAAATCCAAAGTAATTCCCCCAAAAAAACATTTTCACCTTATCGTTCCGGCAGAGAGACAAATATCCGTACTATTGACTTGACACGCCGGGCGGCGCTCCCGCCGCCCGGCGGTTCTTATTTCACCAGCATCATCTTGCCAGTATGCACACGATTTTGCGGCGCATCTTTATACAACAGCCGGTAAACATACACACCGGACGCCACACGGCGTCCCGAGTGGTCCGTGCCGTCCCACACCACTTGATGCACGCCGGCGTCTTGTCTATTGCTGATGAGAACTTTAATACGGCGTCCGGTCATAGCGTAAACAATCAGACTGACTCGTGCGCCGTGCGGCAGTGCGTATTCTATGGTGGTTGCCGGATTGAACGGATTGGGATAATTTTGTCGAACATAAAACTGCATCGGCAAAGAACCTTCCGCTGCCGGATCCTCATCCACGCCTGTCACCAGGTCAACACCGGCCCAGAATCCGGCCTCTATGCGGTAGTTTTCGCTGAGCAGCATGCCTGCGGAAACGGGTTCACCGGCAGAGCTCCAGGACGCGAACTGTCCGGACGCCATGCGACCGCCACCGGCATCTGTCACCGCCCGTTTTAACATATAGGTATCGCTTGTTTGTGACATCAGACCACCGGAAACACACAGGAGGAACACCAGCAGAAACAAACAAGTTCTTTTATCTGAATAGCTCATGACTTTTCCTTTATAATTATAGTTTATTTCTGATTCATCTGATAATGAATACCCTGCGTCTCTGACACACTGTTTTCCTCGGGATACAGATACCGGCCGCTTTCTTCTCCCTGTTTGTTAACTTCCACCTGGATTCGGTGCTGTTTCGCCCAGGGGTCCTGTCGTATACCGGTGATCTGCCAGGACACGGTCATACCGGGGGTTCCGCCGGCAATGACAAAACGGTTGTCCTGCACCTCCTCAGAAATATGCAGGTTCGGGCCCGGTTCACCGATGGCCGTCAATTGATAGCGGAAATCGCGATTCAAGACCTCGAACCAGTCCGGCAGTTCAACCACAGCCCGACCGCCGGCGTCCAGCTCGACATTGCCGTTGTAGACGTTCATCATATCCGGGGATTCGACAAAGGAATGCTGCAGATACTTGTTCTCAGGATCCAGGGGATGGTCGATTTTGAACGCGCCGCCGCCCTTGGACAAGGCGCCGCTGATATCCACATCTCCGACAAACCACCCGGCCCGGTAAGAACCCTGTGCTTTGACACCGACCTCGCCGTCGCCGTACACGCCGATATCCGTCTCGCTCTCACCCCACACGCCGACACCCTCAAAACT
Source organism: candidate division KSB1 bacterium (assembly GCA_034521575.1). Taxonomy (NCBI): domain Bacteria; kingdom Pseudomonadati; species Candidatus Zhuqueibacterota bacterium. Next base: position 44,419 of record JAXHMJ010000003.1, on the reverse strand, counting down.
GTAGCCAAACACGCCGTTATCAGGCTGAGCTGAATAGCCCGGATGCGTACCGGCCAGCGCGCCCCAGCAATGCAGCCGCGGATTTTCACCGAATACAGCAAAATTTGACCATTCGGTATAGCCAAACACCGCACTGGTATCTCCTGCCAGAAATGCGTAATTTCCATTATTCGGATTCTCGCCGTATACCGCAGCCGTATTCCCGCCTAAAAATCCAAACTTTCCATGCCCCGGCATATTTTCTACACCAGCCTCGCCATAAACGCCATAATCACCGCCTAAATACCCATAGTGGCCGCTATTTTGGCCAAAGACTCCGGCACTCTCTAATCCTCCGATCCCGTAGACACCATGGTCCATCTGGCTGAATCCCACCACACCGTATTCTTCATCCATATGATAACTGCTTGCCAGCGCACCCCAGCAGCTGCCTTTCTCTCCAAGGACTGCATAATGCGGACTGCTCATCGGACTACCGGCTGAGCCGTATACACTGACACTGTCGCCGCCGAGATAAGCATAGGTGTTTTTACCTGCATTCTCACCATAAACAGCATACTCGGAACCGCCCAGATAACCGTAAAATCCGTTAACCGTGTTTTTTCCATACACCCCGGTATTGGAATCACTCGAACCGTAGATTCCGCGGCCGTGGGGACTGTATCCCCTGATACCGACATCATCGCCGCCAAGTCCACCCCAGTTCCCGTCCACAGCGTTTTTTCCCAGCACGCCCCAGGTATCCAGGTCACCGATGGTCTCTCCGTATACACCATAGAGCAGACTGCCCAGATAACCAAAACCGCTGCCGCAGCTGCCGAGGATGACGGTATCCTGATCCGAAGACAGATGCAGGGGCACGTTCACATTCAGCTGCACATCACCGGCATCGCCGCCGCCGTTCAATCCGGCTCCCGCCGTCACAGCGGTAATATCGCCGCCGCCCTGTCCGCCGGACGCGGATATGGTGATCGTGTTGGCAGCATCATCCGGGACAATGTTCACATTGCTGCCCGCCACCAAATCCACATTCCCGCCGTCATGGGATACACCATCAATACTGCTGACAATGTCCGGACCAATCTTGTCTGCGGTCACGGCATCATCCGACAGCATGAGTGTATTGACGCTGTTTTCCTCGCCTTTCTCTACAAAATCCGCTGCACTGTTTCCGGCCAGACTGTCGCTGTTCAGCGCCTTGAACGCATACCCCACACTGACCAGCGGCTGACGCGGCTGCATTTCTTGATCTCCGGCTACCTTGAGGGTCAGATAAAGAGAAGCACCGTCGAATATCGAGCCCGGGATCGGATTCACCGCCCCCAGGAGCACACTGAAATGACCGTTTGTAACCTGCAGGGTATCATACGATTCCTGCCAGAGAGCGGCACCACCGGTCACACCGGCATACAGATAAAACGTTACGGACAACCGATCATTCACCGGTTCCCCCGCGCTGTCATGCAGCATCCCCTGATAATGGATTTGCGGCGGTATTTGACTGAAAACAATCGCCACAACCAGCAAAATCACGAGAAGCACAAATCCCCAAAACAATGTTTTTTGTGACATGATTTTTACCTCCACATAAAATGAACCGAACAACGGTCTGTTACATACCGTTACGCTGCCACAGCCGGTATTATCTGAAATGCAATTGCGCTCAGAAATACACAGATTCTGCGCCACGCGGAAAAACAACATCTTTTTGATGTTAACAGGATCGGAAATTAGAAACAGAACTGCCGGTTCGGGGTCGGAATCATATCATCAAATGACAGGAAAGAAAAATTCGTAAAGGAAACGGGGGGTCAGAGTATGCTTTACTGATGATATAGGTCTATCTTAATTAACAATCTCTTTAAAATAAATATTTCACCAGCATCGAGTTGCCGGTTCTTACCCACGCAGCTCCGCCGTTGCCGGTGTGTATTGGTCTCAAACAAATCATATTTTATAACCCCTTTGCAACGCCGGTCATTTTAAAACAATCAGTTTGGCGGTTTGGGCATAATGCCGACCGCTGACACTACAAAAGTAAATGCCGCTTGGCAGCGCACGGCCATTATCATCGACTGCTGTCCATGCAATATGATGACAACCCCGTCTCTTTTGACAATCCAGGATTCGCGCCACCAGCCGTCCCTTTATATTAAACATGCAAACACGAATGTGTTGCGGTTTTTTTAGGATGAACCGAATAAACGTACGCCTGTTAAAAGGATTTGGCGCAATCAAAAGTTCCTGTTCCGGTGTTTGCGGCCGATTTTCATATACCGAACTGCGCAGTTGATGAAGCGTCTGCGCAAACACCGGCAAGCCCGGTTTGGCAGCGTCCGAATCTCTGCGAACCAATCCGCAATAGCGCAAATGCCGGTCCAGAGCCGGCGCGTTTTCATCATCATTCTCTACTGTGGTCAGCGTGTAATAAAAAAAACCGCGCGCGCCGTTTTCAGCCGCCGATTGCAGCGCGTCACGGATATAAGCAGCCTGTCGGGATTCACTAAAAAATCCGCTGTCCTCTGTCAGCGTCAGACTGTCCGGCGGATCTGTACTCTCTTTTCCCGGATAGCCGGTTTCAATCACCCACACCGGCAGATCCGGACGTCCCAGTCCTGTTAGTGCCCGCCGTACCGCCCAGACATAGTCGCCGACACCAAATCCGAGCACCGGCAAGGCTGTCATGGCGTTGGGATAAAAATTCACGCCCACAATGTCCAGATCATCCAGCCAGGCATGCAATGCCGGCATGATGTCGAGTATGTGAAAATCATGGGCAATACGGGCTGTTGCATCCTCTGCCCGCACTGCACTCACCAGAGTCGACCACACCCGGTCTCTAAAACCCGCATCCAGCCACAAATCGCCTTTGCGCCACCACATTGAATCGGCAGCTGCCCAGCCCGCCGCATTGAGTTCATTTTCCAGCTGCCAGACGTCCACTTTATTTGCATACCGGCGAACTACTGCATGCGCAAGCAGTTTCAGATTGTACAGATATTCGTCTGCATTCACACCGCTAAAACCCAAAGCCATCCAGGTTTCCGTCGCAGGAGCAACAACACGGCCGTCATTCAGGAGAGGCAGTGCATCCTCATGCCCGGTTCCCAGGATCATAAGCGGCACCAGTTCGGATGAATTGCCTTTGTCCAGAATCCTCTGCAGACGGTCAAATTCATCGCTGTTCCAAATTGCCGTATCCGCGAGGCAAGCATTAATCATGGCAGGCGTCAGGTCATCCGGGTTCAGGTCCGGACCGTGTAGAAAGTATTTCTGCAGATCACGCCAGCGTGCTTCCACTCGATATCCTGTAATGCCGTATTCCTGCATTACATTGAACACGGCATTAACCCGCTGCGCTTCATCCCAGTTTGTATGCCATGCAAATGCATGCTGCAAAGTCCAGTAATTACAAGCAAAACCTCCATGCCGCAGCAATGGCTCTGTGACCAGATCCGGTTCAATACCCACAAAGGCCTGCGGATTTTCAACTGTGCCCGTCAGAATATCAAAATGCTGTACCAGCTGCACGGTATCCTGATCGTTGTCGTATTGTGTATACAGCCTCATGTGCATGGGAAAACCTCGCACAGCCGCAGCCAGCAATTCGGGGTTATGAATTCCCAGAGACTGGATGGGGTTGAGACGGGCAAGCAAATCCCGGGATAAAAACGACACAACTTGAGAGGAAAATTCTTCAAGATATTCCATAATAGCTTCTTTGAACAGTTCCTGCAAAACCATCAGCGACAACTCGCCCAATCCGCAGCCGCTGTCATACACCACCACCTCAGGTTCCAGTACCCGCAGAGGATTCAAATGCAGTTGATAATCGCCCTGATTGAAAGAACTGTTACCGCTGAACTGCAACCCAGTACAAGATACGTCTGCATACAGGTCACAGCCGAATCCGACCATGTACAGCTTCACCGCATCCAGAATGATTCGGCCTGAAAACATATCTGTACCAGAACTGTCGACCAAATACAGGAGCATCAGACTGTCCGGCAGCCGTATTTCAAGAACATCCAGGCCATATCTCAGGTCAAATTTGGAAACCAGACTGTCCATATGTGCGATCAATGCTGCGCTGTCAAATGACGCTTCATACCATTCCTGCACAGCACGTTGAACAAGATCTTCAGGCATGTTATGTTTGTGCCCGTTTATGTTGAATGCAAAGGTGGAAACACCGGAATGGGCAAGAGACACAGTACCTGTTAACAATAAAAACAATACAACCTGTTTTTTCAACATGATAGAACTCGTAATTATTTTACTTGAGAAACAAACATTTATGCACTGAGGTAAATCCATCCGCCTGCATACGGATCAGATAGGTGCCTGACGACAGGTTCTCAGGCTGCCAAATTATTTTGTATGATCCTGCATTTTGACGTGTTTGAATGAGATGGCTGACAAATTTTCCATTGATATCATATATCGAGATACAGACCTCGGCGGATTCCGGCAAATCATACTCGATTCGTGTATACAGATTGAACGGATTCGGGAAATTGGCTTTGAGTTGATACGCGACAGGTCGTGCGGGTGAATCCAGGACCCGGGTAACGCCTGATATAACCGTTTCGCTGTAACGGCTCTCATTTTCATGGCCATCCACGGCAGTGACGCTGTAGGTGTAGGTCTGATCCGGCATCACATTCAAATCGGTATACTGAGGACCGGCAGCCAAATCATACAACTAATAGACATGGTAATGCGACAAATCCGACTCGGCGGATTCTAACCATTCAAGCACAACAGCCTGCTCAGACAGGACGGCTGATAAACCGACAGGCAACCGGGGGGCAAGAGGGTAAGTACAAGCAGAACCGGCATCATTGCCATTCTCATCATCAGCGCCAATTATGGGATAATCTGTATAAATCGCCCCCGCAACTCCAAATCCGGAGTAAGCATCCAAATCATCGGGCACTCGCTTGGTTTCAATGCGTGCGTAGATATGATTCTCCCCGATCAAAATCAGGCAAAACAAGATAAAAAAACAGACGATACATCATTCACCTCCCTGTAAAAATCCAGTTTTTTGATAACCAATCATATTGAATACTCACAAAAGGTCAAAGGATCAGTAGGGAAACAGATGATTTAAGCGAGGTCGTAAAAAATCATTCATTTGGAATGTGGAGGCAGTAAAACAATGTTCGGTTTGACCTGTACTTTATTATACATTTAAAAAAACAGATTCATTCCCGTATCACATGAAATCAGTTTTTAAAACACAGGTTATGCTGCGACATAATCCCCCTGCTCAGGATTATTGCAAACATTCGGTTCAACCCGGAAGGGTTTACTCTCTGGACTGTTCCGGCAAGCTGTTCAACGTGCATTAAAGCCGATTACTTTGCCATCAATTTAACCAGAATCGCTTTCTGGATATGCAGCCGGTTTTCCGCTTCGTCAAACACCACAGCATGTTTACCATCCATCACCGAATCGGTAATTTCATCCCCGCGGTGCGCCGGCAGACAATGTTCAACAATGACGTCGGATTTGGCATGTGACAACAGCTCATCGTTCACCTGAAACGGCTGAAAGATCTTTTTACGCTGAGCCGCTTCTTCCTCCTGTCCCATGCTGGCCCACACGTCTGTATACACCACATCCGCATCTTTGACGGCCTGCACCGGATCATGATAAATAAGAATATCGCAATGTGTTTCAGCACGCGCCCGCGTCAGCAGCTCGGCATCCGGCTCATAGCCTTCGGGACAGCCGATGCGCAGGACAATGTTTAACCGCGAAGCCAGATTGATCCAGGAATGCGCCACATTATTGCCGTCGCCCACATAGGCAATGCACAAATTCTCTACTTTGCCCTTGTGTTCCTGAATGGTGAAAAGATCACCCAGCACCTGACAGGGATGCGTCAGATCGGACAGTCCGCAGATCACCGGCACCTCCGCGTGTTGGGCCAGTTCCCTGACAATATCATGCCCGAATACCCGGGCCATAATGCCGTTGCAAAACCGCGAAATCACCCGCGCCACATCGGCCACGGATTCCCGTTTGCCCAGCCCGACTTCATTCGGACTCAAATACAGAGCATGACCGCCCAATTGATACATACCCACTTCGAATGAAATACGGGTCCGGGTCGACGGTTTCTGGAACAGCATAGCCAGGGTCTGCCCCTTGAGTAAATGATGCTCTGTCCCGGATTTGGTTTTGCGTTTAAGCTCTGCGCATGTATCCAGTATATCCAGGATTTCATCCCGGGTAAAATCCGTAATTTGCAGAAAATCTCGTTTCATAGTACGCCTCCATTACAAAATATACTGACTCAGGTCTTCATCCTGGACCAGAGCTTTAAGTTGTTCTTTGACCGTTTTTTGGGTGATCTTTATTTTTTCCATCTCGGTGTCCGGTAATTCGAATAGAAAATCTTCCAACAGATTGCTCATCATGGTATGCAGTCTGCGGGCGCCGATATTTTCGCTGCGGGCATTTACCTGGGTGGCAAACTCGGCGATTTCCGAAATGGCGCCACGGGTGAAAGAAAGCGATACGCCTTCTGACTTTAGCAACGATTTGTATTGTTTGATCAGGGCATTGCGCGGCTCGGTCAAAATACGTTCAAAATCTTCTTTGGTCAAATCATCCATTTCCACCCGGATGGGGAACCGGCCCTGAAGTTCCGGAATCAAATCCGAAGGTTTTGACATGTGAAAGGCGCCGGATGCAATGAACAAAATATGATCGGTTTGCACCATACCGTATTTGGTAATGACATTGGTACCTTCGATCACCGGCAGCAGATCCCGCTGCACACCTTCGCGGGATACATCCGGATTATCGCTATCGTTCGAACCGGCGATTTTATCGATCTCGTCAAGGAACACAATTCCGCTTTCCTCAACGCGTTCGATGGCCTCCTGAATGATCTGCTCCATGTCGATCAGTTTCTCGGTTTCCTGCTGCTGCAGGATCACCATCGCTTCACCCACCTTGACACGGCGTTTTTTTCGGCGTGTTCCCATAAACGGGGATAATAAATCCTGGATATTCAGGCCCATTTCTTCCATTCCGATGGGGGAAATGATCTGCATCATGCCCGACGGTTCGGCATCCACATCCAGCTCTACCATGAGATCATCCAGTTCGCAGTCTTCGAGTTGCGGCCGCAATTCCTGCCGCAGATCATGCAGCTGACGTTTATCAACTTTAGAGTCGTCCGGGGTCTCGAGCTGCTGGGCACACAAGAGGGTGAGCAGATTTTCCAGCGCCGCTTCCAGAGCGGGCTGTTCCACAGCGCTCACATGCTCGGAACGCATATAATTCACCGAGTGATCAACCAGATCGCGAACAATGGATTCCACATCGCGTCCGACATATCCCACTTCGGTAAATTTGGAGGCTTCTACTTTGATAAACGGAGCATTATCAAGTCCGGCCAGACGCCGGGATATTTCTGTTTTGCCCACACCGGTTGCACCGATCAGAATAATATTATTGGGAAGTATTTCCGCGCGCATATCATCAGAAACCTGCTGACGACGCCAGCGGTTGCGCAGGGCAATGGCGACCGCTTTTTTTGCATCATCCTGTCCGATAATATATTTATCCAGCTCGGAAACAATTTGCCGTGGTGTCAGATTCATAGGCTCTCGCGAAAAGTCTAAAGGGTTTCTAAGTGAATACGGTCATTGGTATAAATACACATCTCTGCCGTCAGTTTCATAGCCTCTTTGGCGATTTGCTCGGCGTTTAGCGAAGAATGGGTCATGAGCGCTTTGGCGGCGATACGCGCAAACGAACCGCCGGAGCCGATGGTGACGATTTGATCATCCGGTTCAACCACGTCACCGTTGCCCGAAACGATCAACAGTGTTTTTTTATCCATGACCGCCAGATCAGCATCCAGGCGCCGCAGATAGCGGTCGGTGCGCCATTCCTTGGCGAGTTCAACAGCAGCGCGTCCCAGATGTCCGCCGGCATCACCCAAACGGTTTTCAAAGCGTTCAAACAGCGTGACCGCATCGGCAAGCGTCCCGGCAAATCCGGCCAAAACACTGTCATTGAAAATTTTCCGCACCTTGCGGGCGCCGGCTTTAAGCACGATATCGCCATAGGTAACTTGACCGTCACCGGCCATCACAGCGGTCCCCTTGTGAAAGAGGCCCAGAACTGTGGTGCCATGTAAGTTTGCTGGATTCATAAATCCCCTTATATGCTGCGCCGCATACGGGCGACAGGTATGTTCATTTGTTCTCGGTATTTTGCCACCGTGCGTCGGGCAACCGGAAATCCCTGTTCTTTTAACATATCAGATATCTTTTGATCATTATAAGGCTTCCCAGCCGGTTCCGTGTCAATCAAATCCTTGATGAGCATTTTAATCTTTTTATTGGAAACATCCTCACCGTCATCCGTACGGTATTTTTCACTAAAGAAATATTTTAATTCAAAAATACCATATTCAGTCTGGATATATTTTCCATTGGTCACACGGCTGATGGTGGAAATATCCATATTGATATCATCGGCAATATCCTTTAGAATCATCGGCTTGAGATAATTGGGGCCTTTTTCAAAAAAATCATATTGCCGGGTAATGATGGCTTCAACCGTGCGCATGATCGTGGCACGGCGCTGATGGATCGAATTGATCAGCCAGCGTGCGGATTCCAGACGCTGGCGTATAAAATCCCTTGTTTCCTTGGAGGTCTTTTTCTTGTCCAGCATCATCTTTTTATACTGCTGATTAATCTGCAAATGTGGAATATTATAATCGTTCAGATAGATGCGGAACTCGCCTTCTTCCTTGCGAACTTCAACATCGGGAACAATATAATTGTTTTCCAGGGAAATATATCCTTCACCCGGTTTTGGATTGAGCTTGATGATATGATCAATTGTGTCCTTGACACGTTCCAGACTGGTATCCATATTTTTAGACAATTTCTCATAGCGTTTGTTTTTAAAATCATCAAACTGATCCCGGATCATTTCGATTGCTTTAGCATGAACCGGATCCTGCTGATGCAGCTGGATCAACAGACATTCCTGCAAATTTCTGGCGCCAATACCGGGAGGATCAAACTGTTGAATGACACTAAGGACCTGTTCAATGGCCTCCGAATCTTTTTCCAGATTTTCCGCAATATTCTCGATGGATACGCGCAGATATCCGGCCGTATCGATGTTCCAGATAATATATTCACCGATGATAACCTGTTCCGGTGTCAGATCGGACATTTTCAATTGATCGATCAAATGGTCGGTCAACGTTTGCTGATAGACCTCAACGCGTTCATTATCATCTTCCTTTTTTTCACGCGGCGGTTTATATTCGTAATTGTCTTCATCATTCAGGATCTCATCCCAGTCAATTTCATCATTATCCTGTTCCAGGCCATTATCCTCTTCCGCCTCGTCTTCAAGAGCCGACTCTTCCTCCTGCTGTTCCAATTCGTACTCTTGTTCAATTTCCAGCAAGGGATTAATTTCCAACTCGGTCTGCAGACGTTGCTCCAAACTCATAATGGGTAGCTGCAACAATGAAGACAATAGCACCTGTTGAGGTGATTGTTTCATCTGTAAACTGATCTGTTGTCCTAACCGTACCATCAGGTGCCTTCTCCTTGATACTTCATAGATATCCTCTCCTTAACGGTTCAGTTTGAAATTATTACCGAGATATAGTTTACGCGCATCAGGATCATTCGCAAGATAATCGGCATCACCGGTTTTCAGGATATTGCCCTCAAACAGCAAATACGCGCGATCGGTTATGGAAAGCGTTTCATGAACATTGTGATCTGTGATCAAAACGCCAATGCCGCGTTGCTGCAGACCGGATACAATATTCTGAATATCTTCGACGGCAATGGGATCCACTCCGGCAAATGGCTCGTCCAGTAAAATAAATTTTGGATCCGTTGCAAGCGCGCGGCAGATTTCAACACGTCTCCTTTCGCCGCCGGACAGGGTTGAGGCTTTGTTTTTGGCCAGATGTGTAATATTCAAATCCTGCATCAGGGAATCTGCTTTTTCCCGCCGCTGCTGTCGGTTTAACGGCAATGTCTCTAATATAGCAAACAAATTATCCTCTACAGATAATTTCCGAAAAACTGAAGCTTCCTGAGCCAAATACGAAATACCTTTGCGGGCGCGTTTGTACATCGGCAGTTTGGTGATATCCTCGCCGCTGAAATAAATGTGGCCCTGATTGGGCCGAATCATGCCCACAATCATATAAAACGTCGTGGTCTTGCCGGCGCCATTGGGGCCCAACAGCCCGACGGTCTCTCCACGGCGAATATTGATGCTCACATCATTGACAACCCGTCGTTTGCCGTATATTTTAACCAGATGCCTGCTTTCCAGGACATCAGTTTTGCTGTCATGTTTTATCATGGTGTCTCTTCCAAAACCCTGTACTGATTCAGCTTTTCCAGCATCTCATCTTCCAGACGACCCTGGGTTTGCTTCGGATGAAACTCTCCGTTCGAAACTCCGGGATCGCTGAACAAATGTACCTTGCTCAGTTCATTTCCGGAAAATTTAATCTTTAACAGATCGCCGAGCGCCTTGTTCACACCGTTTTCACGTCCTTCATCAATCACATGATAATAGCTGGTTGCCTGGCGTCTGACAATGATCGAATCGATCGCTTCATCTGTAATATATACTTTCATATCACCTCCGGTGAGCAGATCATAGGGTACGCGGGTTTGAATGGCCGAGTCCACTGCCGTCACAGCAACCGCATTGTTCAGAATATCGGCAGATATGAGTTCAGAATCCTGCAACTGCAGTAAAATGGTTTCACCGGTTAAATAATCTTTATCCTGCCAAACGCGGGGGACCGGACGCAGGGTAACCCGTTCGGACTCTGTAAAATACTCAAGCGTATCGCAGCGTGCCGTCATAGTGCCGCGCTGCATGCGAACATCGCCTGTAATCAATAGTGTATCACCGTTATGGAACATTTCAAACCGGGTGCCGTGGATGTACAGCGTATCCGCATTGCTCGTATCCGCCTGTGAAAAAACCGGATTTCCTGTACACAGCGCATACCCGCGAGGCTGCTCATATACAGCAGCCTCGCAGCGAATGTGCAGATCATTCGCTGTATCCGCCAATAGCACTTTCATCCGGGCCTCGGCTCTGTCACTCGATCGGTCATAAGAAATGGATTTCGCCGTCAAAATCTTGGAAACTTCCGCTAATCGCGCGTTGCCGTCCAGGACAAACAGATCGCGCGGACGATAGAATGTCAGTCGTCTGCCGGTCAGCTGTTTGACCGAGTCCTTGTAAAAAACATTGCCCTGCAGCACCGATTTACCGGATTCAACAAACTGAATCGCGCGCTCGCAGGTCAACACAGCATCGCCCTGACGAAACTTTACATTACCGACCAGCTCGCGCACCGTCTCATTCACATCCGGGCGGCCTCGGGCCATATCCGCATGCACCAGCGATAGCCGGTTATCAGGCGTCTGTGCCCATAGCTCTTGACAAAGAACAATCAAACTCAATGTTACAATGAACCATCGATTTGCAGTCATTGCATCAACCCCGGCTCTGTAACTGTATCTATTTTCGTTGAATCCTCATCCGGACTCTTTTCACGCTGAATGCTCAAATCCATAGGCTTGTGATAAACACCGTCATGGGGGTTGATAATCTGCCAGCGGCTCAATTGCGCATCGGATTCAAATCCTTTTCCTGACAGTGTGTCACCGTCCAGGGTTGTTACTTTGACATCAACATTCGAATAAATGCGGTCCGCTTGCTGATCGTAAACCAGTTCCTGCGTATACAGCGAAATACCGCTGTCCGAATGCACCTCCACATGACCAAGCGCCCTGACGTTCATGTTGGATTCATGAAATCTGCCGCTGTCCGACGTCAGCCGGGATGTATGTTCGCCTTTTTGATAAAAATCGATCTCTACACCGTCTTTGAACATAGCCAGCGCCTGATCCGCATACCGCTGCATATAGCCGGCCTGGATGATGGCATTCAGTTGACCCTGATTGGTGGCCTTGACTCGAAAATTCCACATTTCCTGGTCCGGAACTTTTTTTTGTCTCGCGCTGCCGATCCCGGATGATTCGTCGCGTGAACAGCCGGAAAAGCTGATTAAAAAAAGACCGGCGATCAAAAACATATATTGTTTATAACAGTACATCATAACTTTCCAATGCCGGATTCTAAAAGATCATGCAAATGCACCATGCCCACGGGCCTGTTTTGAGCATTAACCACAATAATCTGCATAATATTGTGCTGACTCATTATTTCAAACGCTGTACGGGCCAAAGTGCCCACAGATACGGTTTTGGGTGATGGATGCATAATATCACGCGCCCGACTTTGCTTAATGTCCATATCACGCACCCACAAACGCCTCAGGTCACCGTCGGTAATAATCCCGACACAGACTCCGTTTTTATCCACCACACAGGTACCGCCAAACCGCTTGGTTGACATTTCCAACACCACCTGCCGCAAGTCGGCATCATCATGAACCACCGGAATAAAATCGTTGGTAAACATGATTTCATCAATTTTTATAAACTGTTTACCGACCGATCCGCCGGGATGCAGGAATGCAAAATCTTCGCGGTTGAAATTGCGTTGTTTCACCAGAGCCACGGCCAGCGCATCGCCCATGGCCAGCATGGCCGATGTACTGGCTGTGGGAGCCAGGTCATTGGGACAGGCTTCATTTTCAACACCGACATCCAGCACAATATCACTGCGTTCCGCCAGCGCGGATCGGAGATTGCCGGTCATGGTTATGATCACCACACCCAGCTTTTTCAAAACAGGAACAATAGCGCTGATTTCATCGGTATTGCCGCTTTTGGACAGACAAAGCACAACATCAGTTTGCGTAACCATCCCGAGGTCTCCATGACTGGCATCCGCCGGATGCAGAAAAAAAGCGGGGGTTCCGGTACTGGACAGAGTGGCAGCGACTTTTTTCCCGATCAATCCGGATTTGCCGATACCCGTAACAATTACCCGGCCGCTGCAAGCCAACATTGTGTTCACAGACTCTACAAATTCATCACCGATTCGTTCAGTCAGGAGTGCAATGGACCGGCTCTCTATATCAAAAACCGTTTTTGCGCTTTGCAGGATGCTGTCTGCATTGGTCTGAACATTTTGCATTGCTTTATTCAAATTCTGCTCTCAATTCATCAAATCGTTTAATCTGCAACAAAAGAGATTCAAGTTTTTCTAAAGGCCACATACTGGCCGCGTCGCACAAGGCTTCACCACAGTTCGGATGGGTTTCGATAAACACAGCTTCGCATCCTGCGGCCACGGCAGCGCGCGTCAACGCCGGAACAAATTCAGGGTTTCCGCCCGCCGGATCGCTTGAAGAAATCCCGTAAACCCGAATCGCATGAGTGGGGTCAATGACCACCGGATATCCCAGCGCCCGCATCATGGGCAGAGATCGCATATCCACCACCAGATTATGATAACCGAAAAACGTGCCGCGTTCGGTCAGTAATATATTTTCATTGCCTTCAAATTCTATTTTTTTGATCACATTTTTCATATCTTCCGGATGCAGAAACTGCCCCTTTTTTATATTGACCGGTTTGCCCGTCCGGGCCGCTGCTACAGTCAGGGTGGTCTGCATGCAAAGATAGGCCGGGATCTGGAGCACATCCAGCACCTCGGCCGCCGGCTCTGCCATATGCTCATGATGGATATCGGAAACAACAGGGATGGAAAATTCTTTTTTAACCTCCTGTAAAATCTTTAATCCTTTTTCGAGTCCGGGACCCTGATAGCTCCGGGATGAGGAACGGTTGTCCTTGAGAAATGAGGATTTGAAAATAAACGGAAATTTCAGTTTATCCGCCAGTGTTTTAATTCCTTCAGCCGCTTTAAAAACAGTATCCCGATCTTCTATGACACACGGTCCGGCAATCAAGGCAATCGGTTGATTTGGGCCTATTTTAATTTTTCCAATTTCAACGGTCTTCATTCATACCCTCTTCTTCAATGTCCATATCACTCAGGATGGCTTTATGCTCGATCGCGGCATTAATAAAATCACGGAACAGCGGATGCGTATCCAGAACACGTGATTTCAGCTCCGGATGAAACTGAACACCCACAAACCAGGGATGGTCTTTAAGCTCTATGACTTCTACCAGCTTGGTTTTTGGATTTATACCTGAAATGACCAGTCCCTGCTCTTTCAGCTGATCGACATAGTCTTTATTCACTTCATATCGGTGCCGATGGCGTTCAGATATATTTAGCTTGCCATAGGCTTTATGTGCTATGGTTCCCTTACTCAGCAGACATTCCCAGGCGCCCAGCCGCATAGTGCCGCCCATATCCGTGACATCGATTTGAGTTTCCATCAAATCGATAACCGGATGCGGAGTATCCGGATTAAATTCCGTGCTGTGCGCATCTTCAAGTCCGCACTTGTTACGGGCAAATTCAATTACCGCGGTCTGCAGTCCCAGGCATAACCCCAAAAATGGAACAGAATGAGTACGCGAATACTCAATGGCTGCAATTTTGCCTTCTACTCCCCGGTCACCAAATCCGCCGGGAATCAGCAGGCCGTGTATATCATTAAAATATTCGGCAAGTCTGGACGTATCCAGATTATCCGATTCAATCCAGGTCAATTCAACGCGGGCGTCATTATCGACTCCGGCGTGAACAAACGCCTCAATGATGGATTTATAGGCATCTTTCAGTTCAGTATATTTACCACAGATCCCGATTTTTACATAGCGGGACGGATCATTGACTTTGTGTACAAATTTTTTCCAGCCGGACAAGTCAGATTCCCGAATCGGTAAGGCCAGCCGCGATGCGACTTTATCGCCCACCCCGTTCTTCTCATAGAGAAGCGGAATTTTATAGATAGAATCAGCATCCCGTGCCTCGATCACCATCTCTGAAGGGACCGAGCAGAACAAAGCGATCTTGTCGCGGGCTGCTTCTTCAAGCGGCTTTTCCGTCCGGCATAACAGCATATCCGGCTGCAAACCGATCTCCCGCAGTTTGGTTACCGAGTGTTGAGTGGGCTTGGTTTTCATCTCTCCGGATGCGGAAATATATGGAATCAGGGTTAAATGAATAATCATCACATTCTTGTGCGATTGCTCCAGAATGAACTGCCGGATAGCTTCGAGAAACGGCAAGCCCTCAATATCACCCACAGTACCGCCCACTTCAACCATAACCACATCAAACTCATGATTAGCGGAAAGCGACAGGACACGCCGTTTGATCTCGTCGGTGATATGCGGGATCACCTGTACGGTCTTGCCCAGATATTCGCCTTTGCGCTCCCGCCGGATGATGGTCTGATAGATTTGACCGGTGGTCGCATTATTAAGCCGGCTCATATTGGTATGGATAAACCGTTCATAATGCCCCAGATCGAGATCGGTTTCAACACCATCATCAGTCACATACACCTCACCATGCTGATAGGGACTCATCGTACCGGGATCCACATTCAGGTAAGGATCAAGTTTCGCAATGGTCACCCGAAAACCGCGCGATTTTAACAACCGCCCGATCGAGGCTGCAGCAATTCCTTTGCCCAGAGAAGACACCACACCGCCTGTGACAAAAATGTATTTGGTTAATCTCGCATTCATGATTTCAACTCTTTGTTAACGCGTTCAAGGTCATCCGGAACATCAACGCATATCGGCTTGAAATCTCCAATACCGATTTTAATCGTATACCCGTTTTCCAGGGCGCGCAGCTGCTCCAGCTTTTCAACTTGTTCCAGCTTTGATTCTCTTAAATGTTTATAATTCAACAAAAAACTGCGTCTGTACGCATACATCCCAATATGAATATAATAAGGATACGCATTCAGCCAATCGGAACGCTCACGTATATCGCGGGCATAGGGAACAATTGAACGTGAGAAATATAATGCGCGATGCTGATGATCGAAAACAACCCGCACCATATTCGGATTTTCCAGATCCTGCACATCTGATGCTTGACAGACAAGCGTTGCCATATCAGCTTGTTTATCCCCGGCCAGCGTCTGCGCCAGCAGATCAACGGCCTGAGGTTCGACCAACGGCTCATCACCCTGAACATTGATTATTATATCGCTGGAAAGTTCAGCAGCGACGACCGCGGCCCGGTCACTTCCGGAAGCACAGTCAGAAGGAGTCATCCTGACCTGTCCGCCGAAATTCTGCACAACCCGTTCAATACGCTCATCATCCGTCGCCACAATCACCTGATCGACGTATTCCGCCCGGCGGGTGCGCTCGTACACCCATTGAATCATAGGTTTTCCCTGAATATCCGCAAGCGGCTTGCCCGGAAACCGGGTAGATGCATAACGGGCAGGAATAATAGCGGTAATCTGCATCAGCCGATAACCTTGGGAACACTGAAATAACCATGCTTTTGACGCGGCGCATTTTTCAATGCCTCTTCCTGAGACAAGCCGGGCCGGCATTCATCCTCGCGCATGACATTGGTCAGATTCAAAGGATTATATGTCGGCGCAACACCTTTTGTATCAAGTTCATTTAGTTTTTCGATAAACGACAAAATCTGATTAAACTGATGAACAAATTTTTTCTTTTCCTGTTCTGTGAATGACAATTTTGCCAAACCAGCTATGTACTCTACATCTTTGATTGAAACTGACATATGATCTCCTGTTTAAAAAATAATATAAAAGTTCAGCAAACAAGAGTCAAGTTAAAAGTACTTAATTTGGCATAATTTTTGTTGAGTTCTGCTTCCCCTAAATTTTCCACACCTTCTCAGATATTTCCCAAACTCAGGTCTCCGTAAAGTTTAATCACATTGCCGTCCCGCTGCAGATTGAGTTCGCGGTTCGGGAAATAATCCGGCAACAGCTCGCGTATTTTTTCCATCGCATCTTTTTCAATCGCTTCCCGGGTTTCCTGATCTACGGTCTCCAAAGTTACAATTTTGATATCAATCGCATATCCTCTTCCATGCTGCGACCCCAGTCCAAGACTAAAATTAGATGTAACGCTGAACACGCCATCGTGAGACACGCTCGAGGTTTGACCATGTGGCGGACGGGCCGGATGACGTCTAAAATCATTACCATACTTTTCTTCAAGATAGTGATCCACATTGATTATGAGATTATAGAGTTTTTTTTCCCATTGAGACAGTGAATGATGTTTCAAATCTCCTCCTGTTCTTGTTGCTGCGCAATCATCGTAATTTCTCCCTGGTTTACCAACATAATTCCCGACAGGTATTATTTCCTCAGACCAGTCGGAATTCATTAAAAATGAAATCCCAGGTTCAGATAAAAGGTTTCTTGTTGTTTGTTGGTTCGCCCATAGGCCAGCGAAAAAGGCCCTACCGGGGTTTCAATATCCACACTGGCGCCATACCCGAATATAAAGTCCTGGGAAGTTATTTCTTCAAGTTCATCCCAGGAGCCGCCCAAGTCATAACGCAACGAGACATAAAACGGAAACATAGCCAATTTTAGGAAGCGGCAGCGATATCCCATACTGGCTTTGAACAAATATCGTCCCCACATCTGTCCCTGATGCAGTCCGTAAAAAGAATCATAGCCACCGATTCTGAATTGTTCAGAATAAGGGGTGGTGCGATCACTGATCCCCCAATGCAGCAGAGGATTGAATGTATGCCGTTTAAAGAATGTCCGATAACCTGATAATTGATTTTCGACCTTGTTATACGATTTGTCAGCACCCAGCATAAATCCTGAGGAGGCTTCATATGAAAAGATATGATAGGTACCTGACCGGGGAAACGGAAGTTGATCGCGGGTATCAATCGTGGTTTTAAAGCCAATGGTATTAATTGTCATATTGCCGCGGTCATAGCCGCTGCCGCGTAAACTGTCCAGATCAATTTCTTCAAACCGCAAATATCCGGAAATGGTTCCGAATCGGGCTATCTGCTGTCCCATTTGCAGCACAATACCGGCGGACTCGCGTTGATATTTTCCCACTTGTTTGAGCATTCGGTAGGACTTATGCTCAGACCGGTCATAATGCATATCCAATTGAGCGGTCAAATAGGTCTTAAAAATACGGTCTGCACGGAATTGAAACGAGGTATTAAAATCAATCATACCATACTGCAAATGAAAAACCGCATCATTTCCCAGGCCGCCTACGTTTTCATCAGAAAACTCTACAAATGCTTTGGTATATCGTTCAGACCCATATCGCAATCCCAGGCGCAGATTTTGAGGCTGAGATTCATGTGTATATATTTTTAGATCATACAGGTCCTGATTTTGCTTCCAACCCAGCAGGACGGAATGAAACAAATTGGTTGCATATATATTATCGATACCGGCTTCGGCTCTGGGTTTTTGAAAGATATCACCAGAGTTTAACAGAAATTCCCGGGATAGAATATAATTTCGGGTCGTCAAATTACCGATATAGCGTATATCCCCTATCCGTCCTTCGCTAACGGTAATCTCTGCAAATCCGGTTTGCGGATTAAGTTCGACAGAATCAATACGTGCCAAAGAATAGCCCTGCATTCTGTAAATGCGCAGGACATCATCCAATGCCTTGTCAAGTTGTTCAGAATAAACAGGTTGTCGCAGCAAGGGCTGAAAAGGCTCCAGTAAAACAGAGTCACTAATCACATGATTATCCAGGAAAATCACCCGGGACAACAAAGTAGACTCTCGTATTTTAAAGTTCAGTACCGTGTCCTGTTTACAAATCAATAGTTGCGCATCTATTTTTTGTGCGTTATTTTCCTTATTTAATGCACTCAGAACAGAATAAAGAGAATCCACGGCCAATGGACTTTGAAGTGCGGGTATGGATTTTATCCCGTTGGTTTCAACTTTGGAAAACTCTAATTTAGGCCCGGCATGCAGAAGAGAATCAATCATTTTGAGAGCGCGTTTACGTCCAATCAGGTAGAGAGAATCGAGTGCATTGTATTGAGTGGATATAAATTCAAGATCACTGAAATCGATCACATGATCCGCTTTTTTCAATTGCTCTTTGTTCAAAGATTTTTGCATAATTGTTGTGACTTGATCAGCAATTTCCCAGGGGGCATTTATTTTATCACGGGGACGAAGCGGAGATGTAGAGTTGACGGCAATGACAATATCAGCGCCGGACTTTCTGGTTTGCACAACAGGTATATTGCACGAAATACCGCCGTCAATCAGGATAGTGCTGTCTCTTTTAACTGGAGAAAAGAGCAATGGAATGGCGATGGAAGAGCGCACAGTTTGCACCAGATCGCCCTCCTGAATGAGTACTTCCCGGCCATTGAGCATATCGGTTGCCAGAATGGCAAGAGGAGGTTTCAGTTTTCTGAAATCATACTCATGATACGGAGCGTTGAGTAGAAAATCTGTGAGAATCTTGGTAATTTGTTGACCGGCTGAAAACGCTTCAGGAACGATCGGTTTAAAGTGTTTCATGGGTATACTGAGCAAGGCGCGATCTTTTTCGTTTTTTTCACCGAGAAAAAGCGAGCTGCGCTCGGGTTTGTCCTGAAACACACGGCTCCAATCCACAGAATGCACAAGCTGCATAATTTCCTTCGGCGTATATCCCGAACAGTAGAGAGCCCCTACAGCAGCGCCGATACTGGTCCCGACGATCATATCCACTTTGATATTATATTCATCAAACACATCGAGAACACCGATTTGCGCGACTCCCCGAATTCCGCCACCGCTGAGTGCCAGGCCAATGGTTGGAGACCCGGTAGAATCTGCTTTTAAAGCAGAATCATTGGTCACTTGAAATTCATCAGCTTTAAATTGTTGGATCACCTGCTCAGCTTCAACACAGGTGTAGGCAACAAAGACGAAAAATAAAAAGATTATTAAACGTACATAGTGCATGTAAAATCAGCAAATTATTGTCTGAATAATTAATGGAATATACGTAAATAACAGAAAAAGGATTCGAATACAAACAAAAAAAGCCTTCCGGCAAAGGCCAGAAGGCTTGATATTTAAAACCAGGCAGCGACCTACTCTCCCGTCTCGTCTCCAAGACAGTACCATCGGCGCTGGAAAGCTTAACTTCCGAGTTCGGAATGGGATCGGGTGGTGCCTTTCCGCTCTGACCACCTGGATTTTTTCATTACAATATGATAGTTGAAAGCACAAATATAATCTGCTGCAGCGATAAATAATTGGTCAAGTCGCTCGGACGATTAGTATCACTCGGCTAAACACATTACTGTGCGTACACCTGTGACCTATCAACCTTGTCGTCTTCAAGGGTCCTTCAGTTCCGATTGATCGGAAGGGATATCTAATCTTGAGGAGGGCTTCGTGCTTAGATGCTTTCAGCGCTTATCCCGTCCGAACATAGCTACCCAGCAGTGCCGCTGGAGCGACAACTGGTACACTAGAGGTTCGTCCACTCCGGTCCTCTCGTACTAGGAGCAGACCCTCGCAAATATCCTTCGCCCACGACAGATAGGGACCGAACTGTCTCACGACGTTCTAAACCCAGCTCACGTACCGCTTTAATTGGCGAACAGCCAAACCCTTGGGACCTTGTACAGCCCCAGGATGCGATGAGCCGACATCGAGGTGCCAAACCGCGCCGTCGATATGAACTCTTGGGCGCGATAAGCCTGTTATCCCCGGAGTACCTTTTATCCTTTGAGCGACGGCTTATCCACTCAAAACCGCCGGATCACTAAGCCCTGGTTTCCCATCTGCTCGACCTGTCTGTCTCGCAGTTAAGCTCCCTTATGCCTTTACACTCTGCGCACGATTACCGTCCGTGCTGAGGGAACCTTTGGGAGCCTCCGTTACTCTTTTGGAGGCGACCGCCCCAGTCAAACTACCCTCCTAGCATGGTCCCCAACCCGGTTCACGGGCCCAGGTTAGGATTCCAACAGAACAAGGGTGGTATTTCAACAGTGACTCCCCATGAACTGGCGCCCATGGTTCACAGTCTCCCACCTATCCTACACATGCAATGCCAAAACCCAATGCTAAGATATAGTAAAGGTTCACGGGGTCTTTCCGTCCCGTCGCGGGTAGCCGGCATCTTCACCGGCACTACAATTTCACCGAGCCTCTGGTTGAGACAGTGCCCAAGTCGTTGCACCATTCGTGCAGGTCGGAACTTACCCGACAAGGAATTTCGCTACCTTAGGACCGTTATAGTTACGGCCGCCGTTTACTGGGGCTTCAGTTCAAAGCTTCTCGCAGATAAATCCGCAATAACTCATCCCCTTAACCTTCCAGCACCGGGCAGGTGTCAGTCCCTATACAGCGTCTTACGACTTGGCAGAGACCTGTGTTTTTAGTAAACAGTCGCCCAGGCCTGGTCACTGCGACCACGTTCTCTTTCACTCGTAAAGAGCTTCCAATACTTGTGGCACTCCTTCTCCCGAAGTTACGGAGCTATTTTGCCTAGTTCCTTAACCAGAGATCACTCGAGCACCTTAGAATCCTCATCCCGTCTACCTGTGTTGGTTTGCGGTACGGACACCTATATAACTCACATAGTGGGTTTTCTTGACAGTATGTTTACGGCCAGTTTATGGGACCTAGTCCCTCCCATTCGTGTCTCGGCCTTAGACAGGCGGATTTGCCTACCTGTCCAGCCTACGCACTTAGACCGGCTATCCACTATCCGGATGGCCTTTCACTCCTGTGTCACCACATAGCTCGAACATTATATCGGTGGTACGGGAATTTTTGCCCGTTTCCCATCAGCTACGCCCTTCGGCCTCGCCTTAGGACCCGACTAACCCTGAGAAGATTAACTTTACTCAGGAAACCTTAGACTTTCGGTGTAGAGGTTTCTCACCTCTATTATCGCTACTCATGCTGGCATACTCACTTCTGATACCTCCAGGTAATCTCACAATTACCCTTCTACAGCATACAGAACGCTCCCCTACCTATCAACCTTACGGTCGATACCGCAGCTTCGGCTCCAGACTTAGTCCCGTACATTTTCGGCGCAAAATCACTTGACCAGTGAGCTATTACGCACTCTTTAAATGAATGGCTGCTTCTAAGCCAACATCCTGGTTGTCTGGGCAATCTCACATCCTTTTACACTTAGCCTGAAATTGGGGACCTTAGCCGACGGTCTGGGTTGTTTCCCTCTCGGATCAGAAGCTTATCCCACTGACCCTGACTCCTGTGAAAAATATGACGGCATTCGGAGTTTGGTTGGGGGCAGTACCCTGGGTAGGGCCCTAACCCATCCAGTGCTCTACCTCCGTCACTCTTATCACAAGGCTAACCCTAAAGCTATTTCGGGGAGAACAAGCTATCTCCGGGTTTGATTGGCCTTTCACCCCTATCCACATCTCATCCCCCAGATTTTCAACTCTGGTGGGTGCGGACCTCCACGCAGTCTTACCTGCGCTTCATCCTGGACATGGATAGATCACCCGGCTTCGCGTCTACCGCACGTTACTAATCGCCCTATTAAGACTCGCTTTCGCTTCGGCTCCTGTGCTGAACACATTAACCTCGCAACGCACGCGTAACTCGCCAGCTCATTATACAAAAGGCACGCCGTCATTCGCCAGTTGGCGAACTCCGACTGCTTGTAAGCATATGGTTTCAGGTACTATTTCACTCCGGGCCACCGGTACTTTTCACCTTTCCCTCACGGTACTAGTTCACTATCGGTCACAAGTGAGTATTTAGCCTTGGATGGTGGTCCACCCAGCTTCACGCGGGGTTCCTCGTGTCCCGCGCTACTCGGGAGTATATCGTTTAGTTGTCGTCATTTCGCGTACAGGACTATCACCTTCTATGGTCTGACTTTCCAGACAACTTCCACTATGACAACGCTTAAACATACGATATATCCCACAACCCCGACTCACATCAGCAAGCCGGTTTAGGCTCCTTCCCGTTCGCTCGCCGCTACTAGGAAAATCTCGATTGATTTCTCTTCCTGCAGGTACTTAGATGTTTCAGTTTCCTGCGTTCGCTCTGTACTGCCTATAGATTCAGCAGCCAGTGTTAAGGTATTAGCCTTAACGGGTTGCCCCATTCGGAAATCCCCGGTTCTGCAGTCGTTTGCACCTACCCGAGGCTTATCGCAGCTTACCACGTCCTTCTTCGCCTTCTTGTGCCTAGGCATCCGCCATATGCTCTTAATAACTTGACCAAATATCTACTACCCGCAGCAGATTATATTTGGCTCTCTACTATCATATTGTCAAAGAACAAACTGACGCTTGTCAGCTGTGTGGGCCTAACTGGAATTGAACCAGTGACCTCACGCTTATCAGGCGTGCGCTCTAACCAGCGAGCTATAGGCCCTTTGTAATTGAACCTATAAACCAACCAGTGATCTTCCCGACTACTCGGGGCGCTCTAACCAGCTGAGCTATAGGCCCTTTTTAATTGAACCTATAAACCAACCAGTGATCTTCCCGACTACTCGGCGCTCTAACCAGCTGAGCTATAGGCCCTTTTTAATTGAACCTATAAACCAACCAGTGATCTTCCCGACTACTCGGGGCGCTCTAACCAGCTGAGCTATAGGCCCTTTTTAATTGAACCTATAAACCAACCAGTGATCTTCCCGACTACTCGGGACGCTCTAACCAGCTGAGCTATAGGCCCTTTTTAATTGAACCTATAAACCAACCAGTGATCTTCCCGACTACTCGGGACGCTCTAACCAGCTGAGCTATAGGCCCGAGAAACTCAAAACCTTTTATCACGAATGATTAAAAGGTCATAACTTTCAAACAACCCAAGTTCAACCAGCGGCACTCCTGGTCCATTGGACCTTGCAAACCCTGGTTCAACCAGCGGTTTAATTAAAAACAAGTGAACGTACGGTCAAGTCAAAAAGGTTTGGGTTCTCCTTAGAAAGGAGGTGATCCAGCCGCACCTTCCGATACGGCTACCTTGTTACGACTTCGCCCCAGTTATCGGTCTCACCTTCGACGGCTCCCTTCCCGATAAATCGAGATTAGGCCACCGGCTTCGGGCACTACCGACTTCCATGGCGTGACGGGCGGTGTGTACAAGGCCCGGGAACGTATTCACCGCGGCATGCTGATCCGCGATTACTAGCGATTCCAACTTCATGAAGTCGAGTTGCAGACTCCAATCCGAACTGAGATCGGTTTTAAGGGATTCGCTTCACCATCGCGGCGTCGCTGCCCGTTGTACCGACCATTGTAGCACGTGTGTAGCCCTGGACGTAAGGGCCATGAGGACTTGACGTCATCCCCACCTTCCTCCACGTTCGCCGTGGCAGTCTCCCTTAGAGTTCCCAGCTTTACCTGATGGCAACTAAGGGCAAGGGTTGCGCTCGTTGCGGGACTTAACCCAACATCTCACGACACGAGCTGACGACAGCCATGCAGCACCTCTACTAGTGTCCCGAAGGAAAAATTGCTTTCACAATCTGTCACCAGCAGTTCAAGCCCAGGTAAGGTTCTTCGCGTTGCATCGAATTAAACCACATGCTCCACCGCTTGTGCGGGCCCCCGTCAATTCCTTTGAGTTTCAACCTTGCGGTCGTACTCCCCAGGCGGGGCACTTAATGCGTTAGCTCCGGCGCTGAAGCTCAAGGCTCCAACACCTAGTGCCCATCGTTTACTGCGTGGACTACCAGGGTATCTAATCCTGTTCGCTACCCACGCTTTCGCGCCTCAGTGTCAGTTTCGGGCCAGGAAGCCGCCTTCGCCACCGGTGTTCTTCCTGATATCTACGCATTTCACCGCTACACCAGGAATTCCGCTTCCCTCTCCCGTACTCAAGAATAACAGTATCCAAGGCAAACTTGAGGTTAAGCCTCAAGCTTCCACCTCAGACTGATTATCCCACCTACGCGCCCTTTACGCCCAATGATTCCGGACAACGCTTGCCCCCCCCGTGTTACCGCGGCTGCTGGCACGGAGTTAGCCGGGGCTTCCTCTGGAGGTACCGTCAATCAAATACCCTGTTCGAATATCTGACCTTCGTCCCTCCTAACAGTGGTTTACACTCCGAAAAGCTTCTTCCCACACGCGGCGTTGCTGCGTCAGGCTTTCGCCCATTGCGCAAGATTCCTCACTGCTGCCTCCCGTAGGAGTCTGGGCCGTATCTCAGTCCCAGTGTGGCCGATCGCCCTCTCAGGCCGGCTACCCATCGTCGCCTTGGTGAGCCGTTACCTCACCAACTAGCTAATGAGACGCAGGTCCATCTATAAGCACGAGCTTCTCCGAGAGGCCCGCTTTAACATTAAATATAGTATAGCTTAATGCCACATCCCGTATTAGCACCGCGTTAGCAGTGTTATCCAAAACTTATAGGCAGGTTACCTACGCGTTACTCACCCGTCCGCCAGTTTACTGGTACCGCCGAAGCAGTACGGTCTCCTTGACTTGCATGTGTTAAGCACGCCGCCAGCGTTCGTCCTGAGCCAGGATCAAACCCTTCGTTGTTGATTGATTCAATTCCTGTGCTCCAAACTCAATTTGTGCTTGGGTCCGCACGCTCACTTTTCAAAGAACATTACTACTCAAATCTATTACTCACTTTGCTGTCCCGCTGTATCCCGTATTCCTCGTCCCGTTTCTTCCTTATTAGCAAAGCCTTATAAGATATACATTTTTTTTCCAATTGTCAAGCGTTTTGTTCATCCTTTTGAACTTTTTCGCCTCTTCCTGAATCTAATCCGCTTCACAATCACCCGGTCAGCTACTCCCGTTCCTGTACCGGGCTCATAAAGATACACTTTTTTCGCTCTTTTGCAAGAGATTTTTATAAAATCGTTGAATTATTTTTAAGCAATCTTTACAATGCCCTTATCGAGCAAGTAATTAACGACTTTATCAGCGCTTTGTTCCAAATCCAGTTTGGATGTGTCAATTTCGATCTCGGGACTTTCCGGTTCTTCATACGGCGCAGAGATACCGGTAAATTCTTTGATCTCTCCGGACCTGGCTTTTTTATAAAGTCCTTTGGGATCACGCTCCTCAGCCACATCAAGCGGTACCTTGACAAATACTTCTATAAACTCGCCATCAGGACGCAACTCGCGCGCTTTGTCTCTGTCTTTCCGGTAAGGGGAAATAAATGCTGTCATGGTGATCAGACCGCTGTCCGCAAACAAAGAAGCCACTTCCCCAATCCGGCGTATATTTTCTTCACGGTCTTCCGGGCTGAATCCTAAATTCTTGTTGAGACCATGACGAATATTATCACCATCAAGAACATAGGTCAGATTCCCGTTCGAGTATAATTTTTTCTCGACGGCATGTGCAAGGGTTGATTTTCCAGACCCGGAGAGACCGGTAAACCAGATCACAACACCTTTTTGCTTTATTAATTTTTCCCGGTCTGCTTTATAAATATCCGCTTGATGCCAGGTAATATTGGTTGCTTTTTGTTCAGTCATAAATGAACTCTCCTGCTATTTCAATGATTGATAATAGTCCATCAATATATCCACTACCTCGGGCCGGCTGAATTCTTTCGGAGGACGCTCTCCGTTCGCCAGCATTTCACGCAATGCGGTTCCGCTGATTAACACACGGTCATCTTTCCCATGGGGACAGGTCTTCATAGAGGCCATACCATCACATTTGTGACACCAAAAGGTCCAGTCGATTTTCAGTGGTTTGATCTTGAGCTCATCTTTGCTGAATTCATCAAAAATAGACTGGGCATCGAACGGCCCATAGTAATTTCCAACTCCGGCATGATCACGACCGATCACAAGATGGCTGCATCCGTAATTCTGACGGAATACAGCATGCAGCACCGCTTCCCGTGGGCCTCCATAACGCATTTCCATAGGGTAAACGCGAAGAATTACCCGGTCTGTCGGGTAGTAATTTTCCAAAAGCACATTGTAACACTTCATACGCGTTTCAGCCGGAATATCTCCGGGTTTAAGCTTCCCGACCGAACGGATGAATCAGCAGACCGTCACTGACTTCCAGTGCAATTTTGGTGCAATACTCGTGTGAACGGTGCAGCGGATTGCGAGTCTGGAATCCGGCCACAGTTGACCAACCCTGTTCTTCAAACGCCGCACGGGTTTCAGCCGGACGTGCATAGTATTCACCGTAGGCCTGCGGATACATGCCTTCGGACAAAGCCTTGACCGTCCCACCCAGCAATATCTCATGCTGAGCATATACCTTGGCCACACCAGGATGCCGTTCATCTTCAGTCCGGAAAACCTGTCTGGCTTCTTCCTTCTTGTCATAGCCATACTTTTCTTCAACCTGCAATGTTCCCATCAACTCATCGCTTTCACCATCTAAAAGAGCAACTTTATCTCCTTCGCTGATGGTGTCTGCCTGCTCTTTCGACACGGATAGAGTAATCGGTATGGGCCACACTGTTCCGTCAGCCAAATGCATGTCCCGAACCACACCTTTATAATCCTTTTCACGCATAAATCCATTCAGTGGACTGAATGCACCGACTGCCAGCATAATAAGATCCGAGGTTTCTCTCGATGTCATGCGTACAACCGGAAGCGATTCCGCCTGTTTCTTTTCCGCGGCAAGCTCATCACCGGTCAACAACAACGGTTTCAGAGCGCCACCATGAGGAGCTACTAGACTCATATCCATCTCCTTTTTGTCAATTATGATATTTATTTCAAAGTAAAAACAACAAATATTCAATCGTCACATAATTTCAATAAAGATTGTGTCATTCCCGATACTCTTGAAATACAGACTATAAATATCGGTATTTTTTTGCAAAATAACAATAATCATCTTTTCATAAAAAGGAGAGATAGAAATCAGGCGCCAAACAACAGCATTGTTGGCGCCTGTACAAAAGCCGTCTATTCGCTTTCAGCCACCATCTTTTCAGCCTCCATAGCCGATTTGCACCCGCTTCCCGCAGCTGTTATGGCCTGACGATAGATATCATCCTGCACATCACCACAGGCAAAAACACCCCGTATGTTGGTATGGGTTCGTTCATTGGTTTTGACGGTTCCGGATTCGTTCAAATCAACCTGCCCCTCAAACAAATCCGTATTGGGAATATGACCGATAAAAATAAAAACACCGTCCACGTCAAAATCAGTCAACTCGTCCGTTTTCTTGTTTCGCAGTTTTAAATGTGAAACTCCCTGATCTCCGACAATTTCCTCAACCACGGTATCCCAAATAAAATCCACTTTTTCATTCTTGAAAGCACGTTCCTGCAGTATCGGATCAGCGCGCAGCTGATCACGGCGGTGTATGATGGTCACCTTGTCGGCAAAGCGAGTAAGAAACAATCCCTCATCCAGGGCGCTATCTCCCCCCCCAATGACTGCTACGTGCTTGTCTTTAAAAAAGAAACCATCACACGTTGCGCAATAGGACACGCCCTTTCCCGTCAATTCTTTCTCCCCGGGAACATCCAGTTTTCGCGGGTCCGATCCTGTGGCAATGATCACCGTTTGGGTTTCATATTTTTCGTTGGCTGTTTCTACTCTTTTAATATCACCCTTGAGATCAACCCTGGTTACATCTTCGTACAGTACAGTTGCACCGAATTTTTGTGCCTGCTCTTCGAATTTCTGATACATCTCCATTCCGCCAATCCCTTCCGGAAAACCCGGATAGTTTTCCAAATCATCAGTTAACGTAACCTGTCCGCCCCGATCCGTCCCGGATATGACGA
This sequence comes from candidate division KSB1 bacterium, assembly GCA_034521575.1. Classification (NCBI taxonomy): domain Bacteria; kingdom Pseudomonadati; species Candidatus Zhuqueibacterota bacterium. The sequence continues at coordinate 15,819 of JAXHMJ010000003.1, read as the reverse complement.
GGGGCTCCATATTGGCGCGGGCAGCATAGATTGCCGCCGTGAGTCCGGCCGGACCGGAGCCAATGATAATCACTTTTTTCATAATTTCCTCCAACTCTTTCTTTTTTTCATTCGTTAAATAGGATGGGTTCGTCAGGAGAAAGATTCAACTATTTGATCAGAGCGGATAATTTTTTAAATTTTTCCGTACCCGCTTTTACCAGCCATTCGAAAAGAACTGATTCACTGGTGGTCACCGTAATCTTTTCCTGCTGCATTCTCTGCAACGCGGTAGAGTGATCAATGTCGAAACGTGAACCAACAGCATCTCTTACCACACAGACCTGAAATCCATTATGCTTTAAATCAAAAGCCGATTGCAAAACACAGACATGCGTTTCGATACCAACCAAAACGATTTGTCTGAACGAACTGGTTTTTAATGCATGAACCAGATCAGCATTCATACAGATGGAAAAACCGGTTTTTTCGAATCGCGGGGCATCATGACAATGAACCGCAAGCTGCTCGATGGTCGGCCCGAGACCTTTTGGATATTGTTCTGTGTACCACAATGGAATACCCAAAACCTTGCAGCCTTCAAGGAGCCGCTCTGCTCTATCGGCAATTTTCACAGAATCCGGCATGACACGAAACAGCTTTTCCTGTATATCAATGACAAGGAGCAGCGAATAATCCGGGTTAAGTAATTTTGGATGTCGATTCATAAAACCCCCATACGAGGTTATTTGATATCCAGGACTTTATAAGTGATGGTTCCGGCAGGAACCTGGATTTCTACAGAATCTTTAACTTTTTTTCCAACCAGAGCTTTTCCGACCGGAGAATCAATAGAAATGGCATCCAATTCACTGGTGATAAATTCAGCCGAAGGCACCAGTTCGTATTCTATTTCTTCTTCATGCTGCGTATCAAGTACCTTAACCCGGCTTCCAATCCGAACAACCGGATTTTTCTGCATCTCCTGAGTTATAACCCGGGCGCGCGACAATGTATCTTCCAGACGAGCGATTTTAGCCTCAATTAATGCCTGACGTTCTTTGGCGGCCGCATATTCGGCGTTTTCTTTCAAATCACCGTGATCACGAGCTTCTTCGATATCATTGATCACCTGCTTCCGATCCACACTTTTCAGCTGCTTGAGTTCCTTGTTCAATTTTTCAAACTGTTCCTTTGACAAATACATTGCCTTCATAAATAAACCTCGTTCTATTTGAGAATGGTACGATTCATCTGTTTGAGATTGTGATCAAAAAAAACGAACCGAATCGCCGGTGACGATTCGGTTCGTTGTATACAAACTAATAAAAAACCGCCATAAAGTCAAGACCTTTATAGAAATACAAGCTGTAAATGTCCGTTTCGGACTCCTTTACAGGGTTTTCAGTATTCATGTGAATTTTAGCAGATAAATTTGCACGTTTTGTCAGCCGAACTTTATTTTTAAAATGGAAGCGTGGATATTCGCTGCGGAACCCCGGACAGATCGATGCGGATGGCCCCTCGCCGCTTATGCAGCAAATTGGGGCAAAGAGAGAAAAAATGATGAATGACTAGTACTTGACATTGTACACTGTCCTTGATTTCCTGCCCGAAAATCCGTATAATAAAATCAAAAAAGGAAAGTCAATATGTATGTCGCCATTCTCGCTGACAGTCACGATAATCTTCCGCAACTCGAAAAAGCCGTGACATGGTGTAATAAACATGAGATTGAACATGTCCTGCACGCCGGGGACCTGATCGCGCCGTTTGTTTATCGGGTCATGAAAAAACTCGAGATGCCGTACACAATTGTGTTCGGAAATAATGATGGCGAACGCACCGGCTTGTCCAATACCTTCAAGGGAAATATTTTCCCCCCTCCGCATAGCCTGCAGCTCGATGACAAAAAAATTGCGATGCTGCATGAACCGGACTCCCTGGAAGATCTGATAAAAACAGGACAATATGATCTCATCGTCTATGGCCACACACACGCAATCGATATCCAGACCGAAAAGAACCCCCTGATTATCAATCCCGGGGAGATCGGTGGCTGGCTCAACGGCCGCAGTACGATGGCAGTATGGAACACTCAAAACAATAATGTTCAAATTATTGACCTGAATGTTTAAGATTCCGCTTGCAAAATTGTAGCATATCCCCTATATTTTTCAGAATCTTAATCAATAATTGACAGGAGATGCTATGGAACCCACCAAAACTTCTCTTCCGGAGAATGCATACCGGCCGCTCAAAGAGGGAGAAGAGTATATTCCGGTTGTTCCGGCTGATAAACCTCTGCCGGAAATCACTCCCTGGTCCTTGACCTGGGGACTGTTGTTTTCAGCAATTTTTTCAATGGCAGCAGCTTATCTGGGATTGAAAATCGGTCAGGTCTTTGAAGCAGCGATTCCCATCGCGATTCTGGCCGTCGGTTTGTCTGTTTTTTTCAAACGTAAAAACACCTTGTCTGAGAATGTCATCATTCAATCCATTGGTGCTGCCTCCGGTGTTGTGGTCGCCGGCGCCATTTTTACCATCCCTGCCATCTATATTCTGCAGCTGGATGCCAAATTTTACCAAATTTTTCTCTCGTCTCTGTTCGGCGGTTTTCTGGGTATTCTTTTTCTGATCCCGTTCCGCAAGTATTTTGTTCAGGACATGCATGGTAAATTTCCGTTTCCGGAAGCCACCGCCACCACTGAGGTCCTGGTTGCCGGGGAATCCGGTGGAGACCAGGCAAAAATCCTGTTAAAAGCCATGGCCATCGGCGGGATTTACGATTTTATCGTCGGTACCTTTCACTGGTGGTCAGAAGTATTTACCAGCCGCGCTATCCCGCTGCTCACCGGTGTGGCGGATAAGGCCAAACTTGTTTTCCGGTTAAATATCGGCGCTGCTGTCATGGGATTGGGCTATATCGTGGGCCTGAAATACGCCGCTATAATTGCAGCCGGCTCGTTTGTGTCCTGGTTTGTATTTATCCCCATCATCTCTTATTTCGGCCAGCACGTTGATATCATCGTCGGCTCGACAGCTATCGGCATGATCAGGGATATGTCCGCCGAACAAATATTCGCGACGTATGTCCGCCATATCGGTATCGGCGGTATTGCCTGCGCGGGAATACTTGGAATTTTAAAATCATCAAAAATTATCGGCGGTGCGCTCAAATTAGCATGGGTTGAAATCGTCGGTGGCAAAGTCAAAGAAGTGGAAGGCGCATCCGCCGTACGCACGGATCGTGATATCCCGATGGGGCTGGTCGGCGGTCTGGTTGCCGGACTTGCTGTTCTGATATTTGTATTCTTTTTTGCCGGTGTCGTCAACACGGTCTGGCATGCCGTTGTTGGTCTACTCATCGTGCTGATCGTATCCTTTTTATTCACCACCGTCGCCGCCCGGGCCATTGCAATTGTAGGCACCAACCCGGTATCCGGGATGACTCTGATGACGCTGATTTTGTCATCAGTCATTTTGGTCAAAGCCGGACTCTCCGGTCCCACAGGGATGGTTTCCGCACTTGTAATAGGCGGCGTGGTATGTACGGCATTGTCCATGGCCGGAGGTTTTATCACCGATTTAAAAATCGGATACTGGCTGGGCACCACCCCGCTCAATCAGGAACGCTACAAATTTTTAGGAACCCTGGTTGCTGCTGCATCTGTGGGACTGGTTATCATGATGCTGAACGAAACGTACGGGTTTGTGGGCAAAGGCGCACTGGTTGCTCCGCAGGCCAACGCCATGGCCGCTGTGATCAAACCATTGATGTCAAATCAGCCCGCCTGGATGTTGTATATCGTCGGTGCGATATTCGCATTGATTCTGCAAATGATTGGAATATCACCGCTGGCGTTTGCTCTGGGAATGTATATACCTCTTGAGCTCAACACCCCCATACTTGCCGGCGGCATCATTTCACATCTGGTCATTAAAAGCACAAAAAATGAAAAACTTTCTGCAAAACGCCGGGAACGCGGTACATTAATCGCATCCGGATTCATCGCTGGCGGTGCGATTATGGGCGTTTTATCCGCCTTTTTAAAATTTGTCAAGTTTGATGAGCTCAGCTGGATTCAACCCATTATTACCACCCATTGGGCCGAAAGCGATGCCGGTGAAATTTTGGGTCTGATCTTTTTTCTGGTCATTTGTTTCTATATGTATTATGACTCAAAGAAAGCAAAATCTGAATCCGTGTCATAAATGATAAAGAGCCGGTATCCATCACCGGCTCTTTTATGAGGCTGTTTGTGAATATTGTCTATTATATAACAGGGCATGGTTACGGTCATGCAATTCGTGCCTTTGAAATCATAAAGGCTCTGCTCGAATATCCCGACATTTCCCAAATCACGATCAAAACAACTGCACCGGAATGGCTCTTCAAGCCGAAACCCGATGCACGATTTTGTTATATTAAGAATGAACTCGATTTTGGCTGCATCCAATCGGACAGTTTTTATATAGACAAAAAGCAAACTTTGGCAAGATACGCTGAACTCCTGGAACAGAAATCGGTTCTTGTAAATAAAGAAACAGAGTTTCTTAAATCACAAAACATCAATCTGATACTCTCGGATATTACCCCGTTTGCATTTGATGCGGCCCAGCGTGCAGGTATAAATTCTGCCGCTATCGGCAATTTCTCATGGGACTGGATATATACTCAATGGCTTGCCGAATTCCCGCAATATGAATTCGTCGTTAACGATATCCGGGCGTCTTATTCAAAAGCAGACATTTTATATCGTCTGCCATTTCATGGAGACCTGTCTGCCTTTTCCAAAAGCATCGATACGCCGCTCGTAGGGCGTCGATCCAACCTTGCGCCGGAATTCGTTCGCGATCAGATCTTTAAACAGATTTCTGCGGACACAAAACTTGTTTTTTTAGGATTGCGCACGACCGATCTGCTCGGTATCGACTGGGATCAATTGGAGTCCGGAAAGCATTTTACATATTTATCACAGAATCGCGACATCCCCGGCAGCGGTATCATCAATATTCAAAACTCGTTTGAATTTTACGATTTATTATCCGCATGCGATGCAGTGATCACAAAACCGGGCTACAGCATGGTATCCGAAGTCATTATCAATAAAGTTCCAACGCTGTACGTACCCCGATATGATAACATTGAAGATCAGCCTCTAATAAAAGGACTCGAGGATTATGCTGTGAGCCGGGAACTGCCGCCTTTAGATTTTAAAACCGGGAACTGGCATCCACATCTCGAGACTTTGTTTTCCAAACCGAATCGATGGCCTCGTATAAAAGATGACGGCGCCTCGTTTATCGCAGAGACAATTATGGAAGGAGTGTGATACTATGGATATTCAGGAAATCATCACACAAAAACAAAACGGCAAGGCACTCAGCAGTGAACAAATTGAATACTTTATCCAAGAGTACGCCCAAAACAAAATTCCTGATTATCAGGCAGCAGCGTGGCTGACTGCAGTCTATTTGAAAGGCATGAATCCACAGGAAACAAGCGACTTGACCCGGGCGATGCTGCACTCGGGCGGGCATATGGATTTTCGCAAAGTTTCCGGACCCAAAATTGACAAACACAGCACCGGCGGAGTCGGGGATAAAATTTCATTAATTTTGGCGCCTCTGGCCGCTGCAGCCGGAATCCGGGTCCCCATGATATCCGGACGTGGTCTGGGACACAGCGGCGGTACGCTGGATAAACTGGAATCCATTCCGGGTTTGCAAACGAATCTGAGTATCGATGAGTTTTACCGTTTGGTCGAAGAAATCGGTGTGGCCATGATCGGACAAACCCCAAAGATCGTACCGGCAGACCGCAAACTGTATGCACTTCGTGACGCCACTTCTACGGTCGAGTCTATTCCTCTTATAACAGCCAGTATCCTGAGCAAAAAGCTGGCAGAAGATCTGGATGGTCTGGTTCTGGATATCAAAGTCGGACGCGGCGCCTTTATGAAGAATACAAAGCAGGCAAAAAAACTGGCAGATTTGCTTATCAAAACCGCTGCAGAAAACGATTTGGCAACCACAGCGCTCCTGACACGCATGGATCAACCCCTGGGATATATGACAGGGAATTGGCTGGAAATACTCGAAGTTATTGACTGTCTGAAAGGCGAAGGGCCGCAGGATATTATGCAAGTGACCCGTGAACTGGCGCTGCACATGCTCTTGATGGGGCGTATCGTGACTGATTCTCAGCAGGGATACGAACTATTAACAGAACTCATAGAAAGCGGCAAAGCTTTGGACAAATTCAAACAAATGATACACGCACAAAACGGCGCTCTGGACGTGATTGAACATCCCTCATCCTATCCCCAGGCGGAACACATCGAATCTATAAAAGCGGAAAAAGACGGCTACATAAGCGATATTGATGACGAAAAATTGGTCAGGCCGTGGTTAAGCTGGGCGGCGGACGCCGTTCAATAGAAGACAATATCGATCATATTGTAGGTGTGCAATTTACAGTGAAACACGGAGACACCATTCATAAAAATGATACAATCGCTCTGGTACATGCAAAACACAAGCAACAAGACGACTGCTTTGAACTCGTACGCTCCGCTGTATCAATCACCGGCAAAAAACCCAAACCGCTTTCAATTATATTGGACACCCTACAAGGAGCTTAAATGCAGTTTATCCCCACAACGATCCCGGACGTTATTCTGATAGAACCCAAAATCCACGGAGATCAACGTGGATTTTTCATGGAAATCTATAAAAAGCCTCTGTTCTTTGAAAACGGAATCGCAATTGATTTTGTACAGGACAATTTCAGCTGTTCCGTCAAGGGTACATTGCGGGGTCTGCATTATCAGTTGGAACCGCACGCCCAGGGAAAACTGGTGCGGGTGTTCAAGGGGTCAGTTTACGATGTAGCGGTTGATATTCGACAGGATTCTGAAACGCTGGGACACTGGGTGGGGGTTGAACTGTCGCAAGATAATGCGAAGAGGCTTATATCGTTCCGCCCGGATTCGCGGCATGGCTTTCTACGTCATGTCGGATATTGCAGAATTTACGTACAAATGCACGTCTGTTTATGCGCCGGAGGCGGAACGCGGAATTGTCTGGAATGACCCCGACCTCAATATCACCTGGCCAATCGACAATGATGCGTTAATTTTATCTGAAAAAGATAAAAATAATCCCCTGTTCTGTAAGACGCAGACCTTGAGTAAAAAGAGAGGAGGAAAGCATGCCAAATCGTCAAAACATGAAAATAGGACAGGTGTATGTATGCCCGCAGTGCGGATTCGAGATCAAAGTCATTAAAGAGTGTACCCATGAGTATTCCAAAGATACCGGGCATAACGAGTGCGAAAATGGATTAACCTGCTGCGATCAGCCCCTAACATTGAAAAAATAATACGGCACAACCTCTCATTCCGCCTGCACATATTATCAGAACTCGCAAAATCATTCGTAAAAAAGGCAGAGCCCCCATTAGGGACCCTGCCTTTCTGAAAATGGAATTACTTTAACAAGAGCATGCGTCGCGCCGCTACTGTTTTGCCATCAATGGACAATGTGTATATATAAACGCCACTGGCGGTCATTTTGCCCGTATTGTTCATGCCATTCCATTCTGCAGTATACTGTCCAGCCTGGAATTTGCGACTCACAAGCGTTGAGATTTCGCGTCCCAGGATGTCATAAACCCGTATGGTTACATCTGCAGATTGTTTGAGACTGAACTGAATTCGGGTCGATGGATTGAATGGATTCGGATAATTCTGCTCAAGCCGATACTGTTGCGGCAGACCGCTCATAACAGATTCATGGGCAGCGGTTTGCATCTGTTGTTTGCGCACAACCAGCGTGCTAAAATGAACAACCTGGGCGTAAATACGATTGGCCACCGTATCCACAACCACATTTTGGATTCCTGCATCTGTATAGCTCCCGGTGCCGGTAAAGAAAAACAGACCCAATTCTTCCGCACGGATACCCAGTTCATTCAGCAGGTCCTGTTTGTATGGAAGAATAATATTGAGCGGTTTTTCAAAATAAAACGGTTCCACTACACTGTCGCCCTGCATTCACAACAAACTGCACTGCGTTCACACTGCTGTCGCTGAATACGACTCCGGCAGAACTGTCTTCCGTTGCCAGCGTGGGCAGCAGCATATGTAGGGTGATATCATTCTTTAAAGAGCCATACGGAAAATGCAACCGTCCGCCGTTGAACAAGCTCAACGGATAAGGCAAACCGCCTATTTGATAGGTATCCCCTTCCTTTACCATTACAGGTGATAGAACGTGTCCATCCGGAAGTACTCGTGAAATTTTAACCGTGTTCACGCTGTCCGGATCCGCAACCGGATCGACCACCGTCGATCTGTTGTGGTTCCTACTGAATCACCGACAATGGCTTTGATAATCGCCACACCGGGCGTCATGGTTCGCGACACGCGCCATTGCTGTCGATGGTTCCGACTTTGTTGCCCGTGGAGTTGCCCCAGACTGCGGATGTATCCTGAAGCAGGCTGTCCACACGCAGCTGAACCGAGTAACTCACTTGAGCCCCGACCGTGACAGTGGTATCATCCGGCGTAATGACCACCGGTGATTTGCGTTTGTCATTTCGGATACCCGGCTCGTCATCTTTGATTTTCACCTTGACTCGGTCTCTAAAGCCCTGGTATTCAGCATAGATAAAGCCATTTCCTTCCACATTGGCGTAGAACAATCCGGAAGCGCTATCAGCTGAGCACGCCCAGTTCAGGAGGATAGGCCGCCAGGTCAATCCTGAATCAGTTTCCGTCCCGGAACTATCGACGAAAACGGCATAAAGCTGTACGGAATCACCCGGGGATAATTCCACGCGATCCGTAACAATTTCAACATGCGGATTGTCTTCGTTTTCATCACTTTTACCGCGGCTCCATTCGCCTTCGACCTCAACCTCAGCAGCATCTGTCAGATTGCGGTATCTTGCAACAATTTTACCTTCACCCGGGTATTTAGCGGTAAACAAACCGGTTTGATCAATACTTCCGACAAATCCCGGTGCGACCCGCCATTTCAAATCGACGTCCACGGTATCCCCGGTTTGATCCAGATAAACAGCTTTTAACTGTTCTGATTCTTCAGTCTGCAGCTTTACTTTTCCGTAAGAATTTCTACACGCGGCCTGCCGTCACTCAGGATCATCGCGCCCCGGCAGCTTTAATCTCAATATCAACCTGATCTTTCAGTCGACCAAGCTGGGCACGAATCTTACCGTTTCCGGGTTGTTGCGCATGAAACCATCCGTCCGCTCCAAAAACGCCCAGTTTACCCGGAATGACGATCCAGTTTGCAGTCGTGTCCGTTTCTTCACCGGAAGTATCTCTGAAAATTGCGGAAAATTGGATAGAATCACCCACAGCCATTTCCACATCATCATTACAACGGTAAGCTCGCCTTTTTCTCTGCCGTCATCCTCGTCGTCATCGTCATCAGTATCGCTCTCAATCTCCAAATGGGCAGTATCAGCAAGAGCGTCAAGTTCAGCAATAGTATCCGTTTTCCGGGTCGAATGGGGGCTCAATTTCTCTCGCCGAATGTAGCGCCGATCGGCAGGCTCTACAGACCAATCCGGATTTTTATCCTGTTCAGCGCCGGTGCTGTCTTTGTAGACGGCTTCAAGGATGACGGTGTCACCCACAGTTACCTCATATTCGTCCTCTTTAATCTCTAACTCCGCCTCATCTGCTGCTGCCGGCAATGCCACGGCAACACACAAAAGCACAAAGCTCACGAATTTGTAAGCATTTCTCATTGTACAACCTCTTTTTTTAATGAACCATCACCTGTAATCTGTAACATAATCAATCAATAAATTATTTGCAATAGTAATACCAAACTTCTCCGAATAGATTTAAAAGTCACAGGTATTGAAAATTTCAGCTTTATTAGACGATGCAGCGTAAGAGACTGATATTTTATGTTATTACAGAGAAAATTTTCTTAAACCATAATAATTGTTGTGTTTTGAATCTGTACACAGGCAATATATTCACAAATAATTACCAATACTGTATCATTATTAGACACGTTGACATTTTCGTACTTTGACATGAATACAAACTTTTAAAAGTACTATTTTCAAATCAGCGTCCAACGAAGCACAAACAATTCCTCGGTTTTATATGTCTGGCGTTTGCGCTGATCCAGTTTATCGATCAGCGTGCTGTCATCAACCAATGTCATCCTCGCTCTGGAACAACCTTTGCCGCAGTTCCCGCTTGCGTTTTTCCATCTGTCGCACCTGAACCTGCAGCTTGTGCTGCTCCGACGGCTGCTCTGTTAATCGCGCCTGCATGGACACCGTGCGAACCTGGTTTCAAATTCCCCGGTACCTTTCAGAGCCAGCACCGGTCATACCGCCACTGATGCTGCAGTTTTGGCACTCTTTTTTAAAAAATTCGCGGTTCAATTCCGCTGATTTTTTCACACGCTCGTCAACGTTTTTTTCTACAAGCGCCTGCAATGTTTTCAGGGTTTTGTCGTCAGGGAGCACGGATTTTCCCACTGCGCCTCTGAGTTGAAAAAATTGTTGTCATCGTCCGGATTTCATACCCTTGTATCGTAGGCCGCAACCAGATAATCTTCGGGTTCAAACGAATCAATGGTCAGAGCAGTCATCAGCATCCAGCCGGACTGTCCGGAAAGACGCCCGATGGGGGTGATTTTGCCGTTAAAGCTGCTGTAATCGAACCGTATATCCACTCCATAATTGTGTTTCCCGGCGCGATCATATTCTGCCAGCCAGATGCGCCAGACGATACAGATACTCACCGGGATGAGCTGGATGCAATTTCGATACCAGATGATAGGCGCCCTCGTGAACCGATGGCAAGGGAGAACGTGACAAATTGAAACACAGACGACGATCATCATCGGCCGCCTGACGTACAGTTCGGTAGCGTGTCATTGCAAAACATTCTGCCCACATGATCAGAATGCTTCACACGTTTCCTCAAGATTCACTTTCAGCCGGGAATGCACATCGCGGTCAAAATGCTTGAGCAGCAGTTGTTTGGTGCTCTGCATTTTGTTTTCGATCACCTGTTCCATCTCTCGCCGCAGACCGTTAAACGCGTCTCTATTTTCATCTGTCTGCGGCATGCATTGTAAATATTCAGCACCTGGCCTTCAATGTCAAATTGATCCTCCACTGTCCCGATGTTCATCTGAAGTTCCGGAACGCGCCATTCGATCTATTCAGCTTTTCATCCAAAAGCTCGTACACCCGGCAGTCGGTTTCATTGATTTTTGTTGAGGAAATCACCACATCAAACTGCTGCCCGTATCGGTGGCAACGGCCGATCCGCTGCTCGATGCGCTGAGGATTCCAGGGCAGATCGTAATTGATGAGCAGCGATGCAAACTGCAGATTAATTCCCTCTGCTGCAGCTTCAGTGGCAATAAATATTTCGCCTTTTTCGCGGAAATCGTGCCGCCAACGCCCAGCGCATATCAACCGCTTTGGAGCCGCTGCTTTTGCCGGTATCTCTGTTTTTGTCCAGCCATACCAATTGGGTCTGCTGCGATGCCGGATCGGTGTTGGTGCCGTTAAAGGTGACCACTGTATCCCGGAATCCCCTGCTGCGCAGCAATGCGGCCAGATGCTCCTGTGTACGCCGCGATTCCGTAAAAACCACCACCTTGCGACGAGCGCCCATTTGCTCGAGTTCATGAAAGGCAATATCAAGCGCCTTAACAAGACTCGGATTTGGTATCCACAGAAATCGTTTCAGCCAGATGGATAAGGCTTTGCAGTTCTTTGATCTCTTTATCCAAATAAAGCGGGATCGATTTCCAGCTTCTTCGGATTCTTCCGGCAACTCGTCGTACGCTTCCAGTAAATCGTCGTCCAGACTTTCCTCACGAATAAACGCTGCAGGATCGCGTTCGGAGCCAAAATGCCTCGCAGGGTCGAGCAAACAACCCAGCATGGTCTTTTGCCGTTCGCCTGCGGTGGCAATACGGGAAGACGCCAGTATTTTTCGCAGCACCAGGATCATCAGATGCCGCTGCTCGGACGGGATGGAATAACTGTCTTTGCGGTGAATGAATTCCGTGATCCGGTCATACAGGCGCTGCTCTTCGTCCGTGGGATAAAACGGGGTTGTAATAGACCGGCGCCGGGTATAGCGAATATACTCGGTGACCTGTTCACGCCGGGTGCGGTGACAAAAAACGGTAATACGCCGGCGCAGTTCATCTATCCCGCCCGCTGTATTAATGAATTGCCTGCGGAAAGAATCCACATCCCCGAAATAATGTTCATCGATCAGCATGGCCAGCCCGAACAATTCTAAAAGTGAATTCTGTATCGGCGTAGCGGTCAGCAGTATCTTTTTGAATGGCTGCAGCGCCCATTTGATACTCTGGGCCATTTTGTTCTTTTTCCGGAATACATTGCGCAGCTTGTGCGCTTCGTCAATCACCACCAGATCCCAGTCCACCGTGCGAAGCCGGATGCTATAGCGCGCGGCAAAATGAATGGACATCAGATAGACCTGCTTTTCATCAAAGGGATCTTTGTTCTCCTCTTCAGCGCGCTGAATTGCTGCTGATCGGAATGATTTTCTCAAATGCGGGAACTTTTCAATCAGTTCATTGCTCCATTGCTTTTAGCAGCGACGCCGGACAGATAATCAGCAATTTGCGTTTGCGCTCCGCCCAATACTGACACAGCAGCAGCCCCGCTTCGATGGTTTTTCCCAAGCCGACTTCATCCGCTAATATAGCGCCCTGGGATAACGGCGATTCAATCGCGAATAAAGACGCCTCAATCTGATGCGGATTTAAATCGACACACGCATCAAACAAAGAATGCGTGAGCTGCTGAACGGTACACCAGTGCGATGACGGGAGATTTCATAGGCAAAATATTTGGCGTGATACGGTGTTGACATCGGTTTCCTGATTTCAAAAACGTGGTGAACAGTTTCATTCGGTACATGGCTTATTTGAAATTATATCGTTGGGTATGGGGACATCATGATGATACAAAGCAGTGGCAGCATTTGCCAAAATCCCGATTTTTTCCATCCCAATCGACCTTTTTGCGGCCGAATTGCGGTTGTTGGTCGGTACGGTTTAATCTTTATCATTAAACGTTTCAATATATATGATCTCGATGTTCTAATTTTCAGCCCCTAAAATAATAACAAACACATTTAAACCCAAGGTGTTTTTTTATTCATTTATTTTTTTCCTTGATTATTAGAAATGGAATGATTATTGTGATTGTCACTAAATGAGGAAGGTTATACAATGATAAGCAAAAAGAAAATAAAAGCAGAAATCAAATTAAAGTTACATGACAAGCATCTCAATATTTTTTATATAAAATAATTAAAACTCTTGAAACTCCGGAATCAGGAACGAAAACTGGAAAATTGGTATTAGCAGGATCAAAAATTACGGTGGCGGAGGCTATGCACTAAAACCTATGGCTGTTTAGCCGATGCTCCCATTCGACGCGGCAATCAAGGTGAATACGATCTACGCGAGGAATTTGAATGATCTATTTATTGGATACCAATATATGCATAAAATTTGGTCAAACATGTACGAATGTATAAATAGGTGTTGTCAACACAGCCCCAGATACTTTCAATATCTCAATCGTAAAAGCAGAACTGATTTATGGTGTCTGGAAAAGTGCAAAGCCCAAAGAAAACCTTGAGAAATGTAATGACTTTATAAACCATTTTATTTCACTGCCCTTTGATGATAGAGCGGCTGAAGATAATGAAATGATCAGATATCATTTGGAAAGCAAAGGGAAACCTATAGGTCCAAATGACATGTTAATAGCAGCTATTGCTCTATCTAACCATATTACATTGGTTACTAACAATACACGTGAATTCTGCAGAGTAAAAGATCTCAATTTAAAAGACTGGGGAATTTGAAATTTCTCGATGGATGAATAGAATTAATATTTTTGCCACATATTTATATTCATCCTAAAAAATAGAGATACAACATGCAGACAGTATGACACTGTCTACAATCTGATAACATGTTGCTCAAAAACAAACCAACCTTAAACGTCCGCCTGTTTTGATCTTCCGGATCGGGATGTGGGGCTGAATCAATTTATCATTCAGAACAGCTTTGCGAATGACAGGTAATGGAGAATCGCCGAATTTTGTTTGAATCCTGAACAACGCGGGCTCGACCCGGATACGGATATCCCTGAACACCGGCGGCTGAATCAAAAAGTGATCCGGATCAAGCGGATACAGACCCAGCATCTGCCACACCAGCCAGGCGGAGACCCGGCCGTGGTCGGCTGTCGGTAATCCATCGCGTTCATGTGTAAACCGGCTCCGGATATTGGAGAGATAACGAAATGTCCGGGCGCTGTCTCCGTTGAAAAGATACGAATAAGGCGCATGCAAAAGAGAATCTGTTGTTAAAAATAGCAGGGAATCTGTCTGCAGGAACAGAGGTTTTGAAACGACAGGCATTTCTGCGATGATCCCAGCCGGAATTTGGCCGGGCGCAACGAGTTCAGATAAAGCGGTCAGCATGGGGGATGACTGTAGACAGAATTTAACGTCGGGAAATGCTTCGAATGCGGGCATCGGTGTGCGCAAGGCCCGGTGAAGCGCGCTGTAAAATACGATTTTATCATAGTGCGGCGTACTGACCACAATCCGGTTCAGACATTGATTCCAGAGCGATGCGCCGAGCAGCATTTGATATTCAAACGCGTGGGTATCGAGGTCTTTGCCGTCCAGGCTTTTGCCTGTTTGCGGATACTTGAAGGAGACCCAATTTGCAGAGCAATGGTTTCTTTATAGCGAACCAAATCCAGGCAAAGTGGTGCGCCAGTTTGATGCGGCGGCCGGAATCAGCAGGCTGATTTTTTAGGTCAACCCGATATCAACATGCTGCGGTTTTATATGCAATTCAAGATAATAATACACCGTCCCTGTATCGCCGCTGCTGCCGGTGAAACTTGGTGGTGCCCCGGGCGCTGTTTGATGAAACAACCCTGAATTCGCCCGGGAATTGCAGATTTGCGCTTTCCATCCGGGTGTGAACCGTTTCGACCAGAAGGTTGGCGGGACGGTCTTGCGGAAACGTATAGCGGTGCAGGGCGGTGTGGCGAGTCGCAGTGATATCCACATGCACGTGTGCATCCGATAACTCGACACCATAATATCCGGGCTGTGCCCGTGGTTATTCCGATACGATGACAGTGAGACGGAATTACCGTTCGTGAACGGGTTGATCCGATCTGCACTTGAAAAGCGAGTCGCTGTTGAGGTGGGTGAATCCCAAAACAGGATGATCCGCACAATAGCCATCACCTGCAAAAGACTCAGTTTCAGGACCGCACTGGACCAGCCCGAACGGGACAGAGGCTGCCGGTGACACCTGACCGGGACCTGCTGACCCGATCAAGGGATCACATATGGGTCAGGGGTTTTTCTGCTGACGTCAAGGTAATCGTCCATGAGGATCAAGCGGCGATGATGATCAACTGGTCGTTTGAGCGTTATCCTTCTTGGCCGTCCACGTGGTGGTGATCAAGGTGAACCTGTTTGGTGTTTTTCTTGGCCCACCAAGGTGACGGTGGGCTGGACTTGGTCGGCGGCGTCCGGGAGAATGGAACGAAGCCCTGGCGCATTTCCCTTGCCAGTGGTAAATGGAACTGGATGATGAAACGTCGGCGCGTCGCCGATCATCAATACTGAACGTGGCGATAAACGTTGGCCTGATCGTCGATCCAGCGTCTTTATTCTTCATCCTGCCTCTTTCAAGACCGTGGTCAGGTCCTCTCTGGGATTCTCACGCCCACGACAA